>CAMWXH010000004.1 GCA_947178165.1 uncultured Porphyromonadaceae bacterium
TTGGTTTAAATATATATAATTTTTTTTAAAAGATTCTATTTTCAAGGATGGTGTTTCATAACGACCAGCTCAGGTGATGGAGGGGGGCTAAGGGTTATTAACGCATATCGAGGTATATGTCGAGGGCGGCGCGAATGTCGGCGGGCGGGACGTTAGTGTCGATCACCGGAGAGCCGATGGCGGAAAGCAATATGAAGGTGATCTTTCCGTCGGAGTTCTTTTTGTCGTGAGCCATCAGGGTGAGGAGGTCGTCGGTGTCATCGCAGTTTATTGGGAGAGGAGGGAAGAGGGTGGAGAGTATCTTGTTGCGGTATTGATGAATCAGCATTGAGTCTGTGCGCAAGCGGAGATGGCTGAGTATGAGCGCGACAAGTATGCCGTGGGCAACGGCTGTGCCGTGAGGTACGGGCGTGTGGCGACGGAGCAGCAAAGTCTCGAAGGCGTGGCCGCAGGTATGGCCGAAATTCAGAATTTTGCGGAGCCCTGCTTCCCGGGGATCCTCTTTCACGATCCGGGCTTTCTCTCTGACAGCAAAAGAGAGCAGTTCCTCCATCGGGAAGGAGGCGTTTCTGAGATTGAGCCCATTTTTCTGCGACTCTAAAAGGATTCGGGAATATTGGGCAGGGGAGGAAAACATAGTCATCTTTACAATCTCAGCGAATCCGGATGCGAGCTGGGAATCGGGGAGAGTGGCGAAGGGGGCGGTAGAAAGTATAACCTGCAGGGCCGGGGCGAATGCGCCTATTTCATTTTTAAGCCCGTTGAAATCGACTCCCGTCTTTCCCCCCACAGCGGCATCGACGGCACCGAGGAGGGTGGTGGGGAGATTGATGAAATTTATCCCACGCTTGAAACATGCTCCGGCAAACCCTCCGAGGTCGGTTATCACTCCCCCTCCAAGATTTATTAGCAGGGAGCGGCGTGAACCGCCATTAGCGGCCAGTGCCTCCCACACTACGGTGAGGGACTCGAGATTCTTGTATTCCTCACCGGGGGGGAGGATAATTATAGCCGGTTCGTATCTGTCAATAAATCCTTGGATCAAGGGGAATACATCTCTCTCCACGTTGCTGTCGGAGAGAAGGAAGAGCCGATCGTGTGGTATGGAGTCAACAGCCTTTATCAGGGCTTCTTCCAAGTTGCGGGATTCGATTATTATTTGATCTTGCATAAAATGGTCACTATAAACTCATTAAAAATTAAGTGAAATCGCGGATTTTCATCTTTGATAATCGCGAAGTTAATAAAAAAATCCCTTTAAAGCAAAAGGATAGGATTGAATGAGGAGAAAGTCAGATCCTACCATGATGAAAGCATAGGAGAAAGAGGCCTCTGTTGATTTGATGAACTGACAGCTTTATTCACCGGGGCCGGCAATTCGTGGAAAATGATATGCAGCCCTATTGCGCGTGTCATCAGGAGGTCGTCGTGACATCCTTCGATAGCTCCGTAGCTTCCGTTCTGTCGGCGTTCGTAGGCGAGAAATTCATCAATGCAATCAGAATCGCGCTCCGTGTAAAGCCCCTCGCGAATCACCTTCACCAAGGTTGCGATTATGAGGGGTTTTGTGGATACGTTAGTGTGAAAACCAAATTTACGTGGAGCCTTCCTCATTATATCCTCCTCGCTACGCTGGCGGGAATAGAGGTTGGGATAAATGTCGCGAAGCCGGTTGAAGAAGAATCCCGACTGATCGCCGTCGGTGTTGCGTGCCGGATCGTGCGTCTCGATGGAATTGCTCTCGATCACGAGCAGCGCATCATCATAGATCGATGCACCCAATGCAGCCCTCCAGGCAAGCAAATCGAAATCGGTGTGCCCTCTCCATTGTGCCACCACCTTAGGGCCGTCGCCACGCATCATCGGTTCACGGTCAAAAATGGCTATGACCGACCAGTCAGACTGAGCCGAACGGCCTCCGACATCAACCACTGCCACATATCTCGACTCGATTATGCACTGAGAGGAATATTGAGGCGTTTCCCAAATTTTCCACGCCCCGGCCCCGGCATAGAACTCCACTTCCGCCAGCTGGCGTTTCCTGAAATTATTGTCGGGAATCAGTCCGGAAGCCGGCTTCAGAGGGGAGTCAATCTCGCCGGTGAAGCGAGGAGCCTGACACCCTTTCCGCAGCTCTTCCACCTTATACTTATCAAAAACGCTTGCCCCCGAATGCACAAAAGCCTCCACATCATCAGAAGGGTATTCGGCCGCCATGAGTCCATGTTCGGAATATTTGGAGCGTTCAGCCACATACCATGCTATGGCCTCGAGAGTAGCTCCCTTTTCCCACAGCCACCACAGGTAAGCACCGGGCTGCTGACGGTCGGATACGGCTCCTTCAGAGTCTTTGTTGACCAGCAATCGCTCGGCGAATCCACGCGGATCATTGAGTTCGAGAGCATACTGGTCAATATCGAACCATGAAATGAAGAGTGGTTCAAACTGCGAAGAGCCATTCTTTGCGGCTTCATATTCGCGATGAAAGAAATTGCCGGTGCCGTTGGCAGTAGATTCATAAACTATCATAGTCAAGGGGCTGAGGAGGATGCCGGCACAGGCCGCGCGGGCAATCCTTTCGGGCGACTTTCCGGCCGTGGCTTTCCATATCCCAACCTCAGAGCAATGCACAAGGTTATAGTCTCCTCCACGGCAGGAGTCGGGACGTTCGGCGGAGCCGACCTTGATCTTGCATTTTCGCTGAGGCACGCGTGTGATGGTGCGCGACTTTCCCACTCCGACTGTTTTCGGTTCCTTTTCGCCGTGCTCCTCATCATCATCGTAAAGGAGGTCGAGCGGATAGGAAAGCATAAGACGGTCGAACATATCCTTGATCTCATCTGTGGCCGCGGCCTGATGGGCTATGATAAGGGAATTCAATCCTTTTTCGTGGACGAGCTGAAGCCAGATCATGTAAAGCTGCACGCAAGTTGAGCCACCCCATTGCCTGGCTTTGAGCAATAGCAGGCGGATAGGACGGCCGGCAGTGCGGATGCTTTCAAGACGTTCCACGAGCTTGCGCTGGGGGCGGTTAAGCACAAATAGTCTGTCATCGCCGCCACCCTTCGACTTTATGTATGCATATTTCGCCGCCCAGTAGGGGAAATCGTGAAGTATGCGCTTACGCTCAAAAATCGTATCGGAAAGGGCTTCGAGACCCGGAATGGATCTCATGGTCTCCGGCACCCATAACTGCGCATTATTCCTCTTGATTTTAAAACGTGGGCCAACTGAGCCCAAGCCCGATATGGGATCGAAAGGGGCAGAATTGCGTGCTTTCCTGCGCTCATTCTCTATTATGATAGATTCTGCGTTCATTTTCCAAATTTTTGACGCCTGTAACGGCATAGTATAATCTTTACGGTTTTAGGGGTGAGGTAGAATTTCGGCGCCGGAGTGTTCACGGCATGGAAAGTGGCTTCATATATTGTGGAATCGGGGAACTTGCTCCTGTATCTGATGAAGCGACTGAAGATTTCACGAAACATCTCCTGCCGTGTGGGGCTCATATAGCTTATCGATATTCCTCTTATTATAGCCCCCATCACTTCCGATGCTCGCCTTTCGCTCACCCAGAACCGCGAGGCGGGGGAAGAGGCCGTCATTTCATATAGGGTCTCCGATGACACCACGCCGGAGTTGGCAATCGCACGCCGGTATGCCTGCCATAGCTCCGCATCCCTTTTTGATCCGTATTCGGATACTGCTCCAATCTTTCTCATAATTCAATTAAGTAATAGTGTAAATAGTCTTGTCGAATGCAAAGTTAATATAAATATTTAACAATGCAAATAATATTTTTAGCATTAGTAAAGATTTAAGGATTTATATGGCGGAGGGCATAGTAATTTTGCAACGTAATCGAAAACAAAAGATAAAACTGATATGGAAGAAAGAGAGAAAATAGATGATTTTGAGTTTGAAGGAACACGGAATCCGATTGAAGAGAGTGGGATTGAGAATGAGCCGGCGAGCGAAGAGGCGCCGGGAAAAGCGGAAGACCAAATCAATGAAGAGGAGGAACCGCAAAAAGGGGAGTCTGAAGAAAAACAAAAGGATGATTCCGAGGAAAAGGAGGCGCGGATCGGAAAGATTGAACGCTTGTTCGGAACCTATCCGCAAACTTTTTCTTTGCTTAAAGATGACAAGGATTTCCGCGCAGATGAGAAGATGGAAAACTTTATGGCTTCCCTGGAAGGGTATGCAAGAGGCAGCCGGTTGTCGGCCGGAGATGTAGATTCGTCGCTATCGATGCTTTTCGCAATCGGCAATGCCTGCCGCAAAGGTGCTCCCACTTTAGATATGATGGAGACTCTTATGAAAGGCCAGAACTTTGACAAGCGGTTGGCTGAGGAGGTGAGAGCGGCAGAGCTAAGGGGACGTAACGCCAATATCGAGGCCAAGATGAGAAACGTGACTGCCGGAGACGGGGTGCCTCATCTTGAAAGCCGGGGAGGAGGCTCTGAGAAAAGAAGCCGAGGAATCTTCTCTTTGGCGGAGAGTGCAAGGAGATAAGGAGGAAGATTCAGAACAGCATAATAATCACTAATTAAAAACACTAAAACTTAAAAGAGATGAACAAGACAATTGGAAATGCAGGAGTGGCAGATCATTTTCCCGGACAGGCGGTGACTGTGACAGGGGCATCAGAAGCCTCCGGGGGAATCAATCCGGGAGCTTTCATAGAGAGCGACATAGATGAGGAGCTTTTTAGGTTTAATTCCGACGACACTCCATTGATGAACCTCATGCTTAAAGCGAAGCGGGTGAAGGTGAACAGTCCGGAGGTGGAGCATTACATGATCGATGAGCCGAGAAGCATGATAACAGTGAGCGCGGACGTTGAATTGCAGTCAGCCACGCAGACCATACTTCCGCTTGCACCGAGCGACCAGAACCTTCCCCGACCCTACAGCACCCTTCTTGTCAAAGGGATTGACGGGTATGATGTGACGGGTCAATATCCTACCGTCGGGCAGAGCCTGATGCTCTTTGTTGTGGGACAGGATAATGCCACCAACTGCCCGATCGTGCGTGCGGTGAACGGGAAGAAAAACAGCCCTGAAGATGAAGTGAGCATCATTCCTCGCATCCCGGCGGGCACAAAGATTGTAATCCTCGCCAATTCACTCTATGAAACGCAGAAGGAGGTGGATCCAGACCTGATTGTGCCTCAGCCAACGCGAGTGTATCTTCAGAAACGTGGCATGAACCAGGTGGTGAGCGATTATTTCGATTCCCAGAAGAAGCGTATCCCCTTCTCCAAAGCTGTGATAGCTGAGCAGGCGATAGCGAATTTCAAAGTTAGGGGCAATCGCACGCTGTGGGCCGGGAGAGCCGGGAAATTCAAGGTCAATATTCCGCGTATGGGCTTCCAGTATGTGTATTGCACAGAGGGGCTTCGATGGCAATTCAAGCGCGAGCTTATGCATAAGGGACGCTGGACGGTTGAGGATGTAATAGCCATGGCGAAAATGTTCTTCACCGGCGAAGATGTGCCTAAATCGGCGTTGCTTCTTGCAGGCAAGAATCTTCTTGAGCAGATTCAGTGCATCGATTTCAGCAAGCATCCGGAAATACAGATCACCACAAAGACCAATTCTTTGGGATGGACCGTGACAAATTTCCATACGGTTTTCGGAGACATAGAGATCAAGCGCGAACCCACGCTCGACCGTCTTGGATGGAGCAACAGTGGGGCGCTGATTGGAGAAGACAGGCTGGTGCATTACGTGTATAGTTCGGAGCATAGCTTCTCCGACCGTGTAGAGGGTGAGGAGGCAACCCGAAACGGAATCCTTATCTGGGATGCACTCGCCCTGAAGGGGAGCTGTCATATCTGGATTGACGGAGATAGCGAACATGCCACAGGGTCGGCATTGAGCATAAAGCTCTGGAGCAGCGAGGAGGCACCGAAGGATGCTGAAGAGGGAGATGTATATTATCTCACCTGCGACTGTCCTGGAATATCGCCTAAGGCACGCAGCGGCCAGATGTGGAAGATGGCCATAGAGGAGAGCGAAGATGGAGATATGGTCAAAACGTGGAGTCTCTTCACCGGGGAGATTACAGCGGAATGATTAGGACACATTATTTTATTTCACTAATTACTTAAAAATTGAGAAGCGATGAAAGCAACTTACGGAGTGATGGGGATGATGGAGTGGATAGCCCTGATTCCTACGGGTCACAACATAGTAAGGGTGCGGTTCAGTGGCGGGAGCCTGTCGGGCTATGGCGTGACTCCCGCCACTTTCACCACCAGCAATCCTGTTGTGATGAAGATGATAGAGAATAGCCACTATTTCAAAAGCAAGAAGATTCGGCTTATCGAGACGGAGGAGGAAGAAGTTTCTCCACAAATCGGAATGGTTGCCTTTAAGAAAGAGAAGAGATGATTCTTAGTAGCTGGATTTCAGGATGAAGAAGAAATGAGAATTTCGATAGATGAAATAGTTGAGGAAGTGCTGATTCGGCTTGATGAATCGCCTGCAGTGCTTGATGATGCCGTTGAGTATGGCTCCCCTTGGTTCGACCTTCGCTCCCTGATAAAGGGGGTGATGGTTGATGCCGCGGAGAGAGTGATATTATCGGCAGAGGCACGTGATTTCGGAGAGTGGCTTCCGATTGGTGGCGCGACCTCCGGGTCTTTCTTCCTGTTGCCAGATGATTTTATGCGTCTGGTGTATATCAGGATGAGCGACTGGCCCGAGGGCGTGACGCACGTGGCTGAATCCGGCGATGTGGCTGTTAGCCTTCGGCGGCACTGGCTGCGAAGAGGCGGCGCAAACCATTCCTCGCCGGCGGTGGCTCTGACCCATAAAGATGGGAGACGTGCCTTGGAGATTTTCGGCAGCGGCGCGGGGAGCAAGGTTGCGGAGGGAGGGTATATTCCGCGTCCGCGATTTGAGGAGGGGATGCTGCTTTTCCCTCCATCCCTGAAAGGGAGGCTTCTTGATAAGATAGTGGAGATAATAAAGAATATAAGAGGATGAAGAATTTCAAAAGAATGGCAATATATAAGAGGAGATGAAGACATTGACAACGAAAGAGAAGATTTCATACGGCTTGGCCGTAGGCACTATGGTGTGCGGGCTTGTGTTGCTTTTTATGAGTTTCGTGTCACCGCCCGAGGGGGAGATCAATTCCTCGGTGCTTTATGCTTTCGGGGAGATTTCACTCTTCGTGGGCTCAATATTGGGAATCTCGGTACACGTGAATGCTTTGCGCGGTGATTTCCGCAGGAAGATTATAGTTAGGGATGAGTTAAAAATAAAAGAAGATGAGAAGGATAGATAAGATAATTCTGCATTGCAGCGCCACTCCTGAAGGGAGGGAGGTAACAGTAGATGATATCCGGTCGTGGCACCGGCAACGCGGTTTCCGCACGATCGGATATCATTATGTGGTTTATCTCGACGGCAGTGTTCACGCCGGACGCCCGGTTGAGGAGGTTGGGGCGCATTGCCTTGGTCAGAACAAAAATTCCATCGGGGTGTGTTATGTGGGGGGACTTGATGCGCGGCATCTTCTTCCAAAGGATACGCGCACCGATGCGCAGAAGCGGGCACTCAGGGAGCTGGTGGCGAAGCTCAGGAAGGAATTTCCGGAAGCCACTTTGCATGGGCACAAGGAATTTGCAGCCAAGGCTTGCCCCTGCTTCGAAATTTCCGAATTATGACAGCGGCACAGCCGCCGGCGGAAACAGCTTCGCGAGAGTGAAGAGGCTTCCGGCGCAAAGCTCCGGAACGGAACCGCTTCGCTATTTATTTTTCGGATCCTTCGGGGCTTCCGACTGTAGGAACTGAAAATTCGTCGGCTATAAGTTCTCCCACTATATCTTCATTTAGCGGGAGGGCTTTTTCATTTGGATGACGCGCCATTGAAACGGCCATATCCACAAAAATGGAAAGCTTTTCGCGCGAGAAATTCTCTTTGAGGCGGTCGGTGAGACGAGACTTGATGGCCTGTGAATAGTCTTTGCGCTCGATGTCGCGCATATCGTTTTCATCCTCCTCAAACACTTCGGGGAAGTTCCTGACTAACATTGTCACGGCATCAAGCGACGACCTTTTATCGGGATGCTTTTCTATGAGTTCTATGACAAGCGCCCTGGCGCCCTCTATATCTTTTTTCTCTATTGCTTTCTGAAGTTTAGTTTTCATAGTCTATATGGTCTATATTGGATCTAACTTTTCTATTCTAACAAGAGAATCAGGATAATGGTTTATTGAGAGCGATTTAGGAGGGTAAAATATTCTATGTGACAACGGGCACTTGCCTCATTAATGAGACAAATGCCCGTTGTTTTCAAAGATTTTTATAAGTTCTTAAGATTACTCCACTGTCATCTCACCGACAATCGGAGTGGTGAGATATTGCTTGATCTGATCTGTGGATAGGCCGGAGCCAAGAAGATACATGAGCTTGGTTATGGCCGCTTCTGCAGTGATGTCGAATCCTGAGATTACACCTGCTTTGGCCAGCATGTCGCCCGTGTAATAACGTTTCTGCTCGTCACCGCCGTTGAGACACTGGGTCACGTTGAAGATTATGAGGCCTCTTGATACGGCATCTGTAAGAGCATCGAGGAACCATTTCTCTGTTGGTGCATTGCCGGCACCGAAGGTGCGGAGCACAACGGCCTTGATTCCGGGTGTGGCAAGCTGAGCTTTAACTACATCTTCTGTTATGCCCGGATAGAGCCAAAGCACGAGAAGATTAGGATCCATTGCATAGAAGGGATCGAGGGGAAGTTCAGTGTCGTGACGCATCAAATAGGGCTTAGCATATTCAATATGCAGGTCGATGGTGCCGAGAGCGGGATAGTTGAAGCTCTTGAATGCATCGAAACCTGTTGATGTGAACTTGGTTGAACGGCATCCGCGAACGATATAATCCTGGAATGAGATAACCACCTCCTGAATCATCGGATCGCCATTCTCATCCTTGGCGGCGGCCACTTCTACTGCAGAGATAAGGTTTTCTGTACCATCCTCGCGGGTGTCGCCTATAGGGAGCTGTGAACCTGTAATCACCACAGGCTTGCGCAGATTGCGGAGCATGAATGAAAGAGCCGATGCAGTGTAGGCCATTGTGTCTGTGCCGTGAAGGACTACGAATCCGTCGAAGTTATCATAATTGTCGGCGATATCCTTTACAATCTGGCCCCAATATTGAGGATTCATATTGGATGAATCGATAGGCTGAGGGAACTGAACGCTCTCGATATCATAACCTAACTGGCCGATCTTGGGAACATTATCCATCAGATGAGAGAAATCAAATGGCTGCAAGCCATTGGGAGTTTCCACCATGCCGATGGTACCACCGGTGTATATGATTCTGATTCTTGGTTTCTGTGTTGTTTCCATGTTTTTCATAAGTTGTGATAATGCTCTTAAGTAAGTATCATATAGCATTAATTAATAATGAACACTTACTTATGAGTCATTATCGGATTAATATTTATTTTGTGAATTAAGGTTTCAATTAATAATAATTCTTTGACATACCGAATACGAAGTGACGGCTGCGGATGATTACAAAGATGAATACGATTGCAGTAGCGATGCCGACAAATACGAACGGGAAGAGGGTTGAAGTTGTGTGGAAAATCTTCTGACCGGCGCTGATGATTACAGGCACGAGAGAGATTGCCACGTAGTTTGCAACCTGAAGGTAAGCGAGTGAGAGGGTTGACTTCTTATCGGAAGTTACGACCTCAGTTGCTTTGGTATAGAAGATAGGCTGAGCAATACCGTTGCCGAGACCGCAGAGGGCTGCGGCGATGATATATACAGCTACCGACTTCTGGACAAATACGAAGAGCACGAAGCTGAGCAGAAGCATTGCGGCCGCTGCGATAAAGGTGCCTTTGCGGAAGAATTTCATCACCGGGGTAAGGGCAATACCAACAACGAACATTGCGAAATAGAAGGTCGAAGTCATTGTGGAGGCCTGTTCAGAAGAGATCCAGTCGAAATTAGGAAGGTAATATGACGGGATGCAGGTTGCAAATACGAAGAAGAAGTATGCGAGAAGCAACCATATTGTTCGGCCGATATAGAAACCTCCCTTAACCACCTGTCCCTTGGTTGAGAAACCGTCGGCATCAACAGCGGGTATTGCAGGAGCTGTTGCAGCCGCAGGAGCTGTAGCCTTGGCATCAGTAGCAGTGGCTGTTGTAGATTTCGTGTCGGTGGCATTTGATGAAGAGGCATCTGTGGTGGCAGGAGCATCTTGATAATCAGATTTCGGAATCTTATTCAGGAAAGGAATAAGAACGAGCGAGAGCAACGGAATCAGATAAACGAAGAATGCACGGTGCCAAGTGTGTTCAAGATTACCAGCTACGAGGAATCCTACGGCAAATGTAGCGAGCACGAGGGCCACGTTACCGATAGCCGAGATGATACCCATCTGTTTCATGCGGTATTTACCGGTGAAGACATCGGCGATAAGACCAGTGGAGAACGGGAGGATGAGACCGCAGCCGGCGCCTAACAGACAGCTAAGCCAGATAAGGGCCGTAAGCGAATTGGTGAACAATGACAATGCGCCTGCCACAATATAAAGGATTGTTCCGAGTGTAATCACCAATACCTTATGCTTGGTTTCCGAGAGTTTACCCGAAAGGAGCACAAATGGGATGATGACTAAGTTGGGGAGCACTGTCAGCATCTGAATCTTGAGGTCGGTTGCGTCGGTGAATATATGACGCAAGCTCCCCTCGATAGGTGTCACGGCGAGCCCCGGAAGATCGACGGCAAGCGAAAGTGACCATATAGCGAGCACCACCATCATCGAGATGGTGCCTTTTCCTGTTTTTACTTGCATAATATTGATTTTAATAAGGAAGCCGGAGAGTCAACTTCAAATGAATGGAATTATTTTAATTAATCGGTCACTGTAACGCGGTCGCCATTGAAGACACCGAGACCGAGCTTGTTCATAATAGCCTTGACAGCGGCCTGAGCTTTAACAGAGTTTCCGGCCTCATCCAATGGAGGAGCGAAAGCCGCGATACCCATAACTCCCGGCATTACGCCGAGCACGCCGCCGCCGACACCGCTCTTTGCGGGAATGCCTGATGTATAGAGCCAATCACCTGTGTGCTGATAGAAACCGACCGTTGAAATAAGGCTGGTGATCTTGGGGGCAAGGTCTTTGTCGAACACCTGTTCCTTAGTGACAGGATTAAGGCCGCCGTTAGCTATTGTGCCTGCACACACGGCAAGCTGTTGGCTGGTTACACCTACTGAACACTGACGAGTGTAAAGGTCGAGGCTCATCGGGACATCGTCATAGATGCGGTTGTAATCTTTGAGCAACCATGCAATAGAGCGGTTGTTGAAGTTAGTTTCCGATTCAGAGCGGTAAAGCTCGTCGAGCACTTGAGATTCGGAACCGCAGAGGGCGGTGAAGTTGTTGATGATAGCTTCCCATTTCCCCCAGGAGTCGCCTTTGGGTTCCACCATAGAGCAGGCGGTGATTGCGCCGGCATTAACAAGCGGTGTGGATGGATGATCGTTTTCAAGAAGGATAGCGAAGATGGAGTTGAACGGAAGTCCGGTTGCGTCAGCTCCAATCTTGTCGAGCACGGCCTTTGCTCCATGCTGTTTGAGGATAAGGATTGCGGTGAGCACTTTTGAGATTGACTCGACACCGAATTTATAATCAGTGTCTCCAACGTTGATGACAGTGCCGTCGAGAAGCGTCACGCTGATGCCGAAAAGATTAGGATCGATGTTGGCAAGGAAAGGGATATAGTCGGCATTGTGGCCACCTTGAATATCCTTGCATTCTGCATACGCTTCTTCAACCGCAGCCCTTATCTGGGCTTTAGTAATTGTCTTGTCCATGTTTTTATAAGTATTAATTTAAGATTCAAAGGGGGAGATATATTTTAACTGCCCCGTAATAATTAACAGGCTTTTCAAGCCCCTCTGTTGTTAGAACGATATAGGATTAAAAAGGTTTATAAATACACTTTTTATTCATAAATTAATAGAAAAAGTTAAGGCATGCTAACTTCGGACACCCTAAGACAAACTTCCCGGTATTTCACGGATATATAAATTTTACGAATAAAAATTTCACAGGTATATGATGGGCATTTCAAGGATATATAAAAAGCGGTCGCCCGAAAGCGACCGCCATTATATAGAAGGTAATGATATTATGCTAATATAAGATAATGCCATCATGCTAATAGAAGATAATGACATTATGCTAAAAGCATCTTATTCCAATCAGAGCTTCGGGCCTGCAGAAACGAGAGCCTTGCCAGCAGGATTGAACTCAAATTTCTTGAAGTTCTTGATGAACATCTCAGCAAGCTTGGTAGCTTTCTCTGTCCACTCTTCGGGGTTAGCGTAAGTGTCGCGGGGATCAAGGATCTTGGGATCTACGCCGGGAAGTTCAGTAGGAACTGTGAAGTCGAAGATAGGAATCTGTTTTGTAGGAGCCTTGAGGATGCTTCCGTCGAGGATAGCGTCGATGATGCCGCGTGTATCCTTGATAGAGATACGTTTGCCTGTGCCGTTCCAGCCTGTGTTCACGAGATATGCCTTGGCACCGTTGGCGTTCATCTTCTTCACGAGCTCCTCAGCATATTTAGTGGGGTGGAGTTCAAGGAATGCCTGGCCGAAGCAAGCAGAGAAGGTAGGAGTGGGCTCAGTGATGCCGCGCTCTGTGCCGGCGAGCTTGGAAGTGAAGCCGGAGAGGAAGTAATACTGAGTCTGCTCGGGAGTGAGGATTGAAACGGGAGGAAGCACTCCGAAAGCGTCGGCAGAAAGGAAGATAACGTTCTTCGCAGCCGGACCTGCAGAAACAGGCTTAACGATGCTTTCGATGTGATCGATAGGATAAGAAACGCGAGTGTTCTCAGTCACGCTCTTGTCGGCGAAATCGATCTTGCCATTCTCGTCAACAGTAACGTTCTCAAGAAGAGCGTCGCGACGGATTGCGTTGTAGATATCGGGCTCGCTCTCTTTGTCGAGGTTGATAACCTTAGCGTAGCAGCCGCCTTCGAAGTTGAAGACACCGTTATCGTCCCAACCGTGCTCGTCGTCACCGATGAGGAGACGTTTCGGGTCGGTAGAAAGGGTGGTCTTGCCTGTACCTGAAAGACCGAAGAAGATTGCAGTGTTCTTGCCCTCTTTGTCGGTGTTAGCGGAGCAGTGCATAGAAGCGATGCCGCTCTGGGGGAGGAAGTAGTTCATCATTGAGAACATACCCTTCTTCATTTCGCCGCCATACCAGGTGTTGATGATGACCTGCTCTTTGGAAGTTGTGTTGAACACAACAGCAGTCTCAGAGTTGAGGCCGAGTTCCTTGAAGTTCTCAACTTTAGCCTTGGATGCGTTGTAAACAACGAAATCGGGCTTGAAGTCTTTGAGTTCCTCCTCAGTAGGAGCGATGAACATATTGGTCACGAAGTGAGCCTGCCATGCAACTTCCATGATGAAGCGGACAGCCATGCGGGTATCCTTGTTTGCGCCGCAGAAACGGTCAACAACATAAAGCTTCTTGCCGGAGAGCTCTTTGATAGCGATCTCTTTGATCTCTTTCCAAGCCTCTTCAGTGACAGGCTTGTTGTCGTTCTTGTACTCTTCGGTAGTCCACCAAACTTTATCTTTGGAGTTGTCGTCGAGTACGATGAATTTATCTTTAGGAGAACGGCCTGTGTAAACGCCGGTCATAACGTTAACAGCGCCAAGCTCAGTTACGGTGCCTTTCTCGAAGCCTTCAAGAGAAGGATCGGTTTCAGCTTTGAAGAGTTCCTCGTAAGAGGGATTGTAGATTACCTCTTTGACATCCTTGATGCCATACTGGGACAAATCTATCTGTGCCATAGTAAATAAAAAATTATTTTGGGTTTAAAATTATTACCTTAAAATTGAAATAATTGATCTTTTTGACATGACCTATTTTTCTGAATGCAAAGGTAATCATTTTATTTGAAATAATATATCGAATTAAATAAATTTTTCTTTAATAAAGTTAAAATAGGCGGGATGGGCGGGATAGGCGAGATAGGCATGATAAGCAATATAGGCATTATTGGCTTGGTAAGGTCATTTTGCATAGGTAAAAGTCAGGGCTTCCAGGAAGTCGTCGCGTCGCATGGGAAGCTGAATCTCTACTTTGAACCAGCGGTAGGGGGCGCGCCGCAGGCCCCGGATGTATGGGCCGTGGCTTCGGGCTATCATTCTCCAATGTTCGCGATGATAAGAGGCGTAAAGGGTCATAGTCACTTCATCCCTCTGGAAAATGCCACGGAGAAATAGGTCGGAGATGCTTTTGGAAGCCTCGGGCAGTCCGAGGTCGAGTGGTGAGGTGGATATGTGCAGGTAGGGTCGCCAGCCGGGGATGCCGAGGGTAGGAGCGGAGGAGGCTCCGGAGGTTCCGGCGGAACCTCCGCTGGCTCCGTTGCCCGTTGAATTGGAAAAGGGGTATGTGATTTTCTGGAGCGAGGTGAGCCGTTGGAGCGCGCCTGCCTCAATCGGTAAGGGGGACGGCTCGGAATATAGGCCGTCGGCTATCTCAGAAAAGGGGAGAGAGGATATTATCCGGAAACTTGTCTCGGCTTTTGCCTGCGCTATCAGGGCATCTGTTTCATAGCTTTCATAGTGCCACACCCTCTGCCTTATGCCATCGGCCGAGATGGAGCGTATTCCCGAAACCTTAGCGTCGGAGGAGTATAGGTCGGATTGGCGCGTGATGAAGAATTCAACAGAAGTGATGATATCCCTATATTCCTGAGCGTTTTCCGGTGAGGGGATGGCAAACATCAGGATGGAGGGGGAGTGAGAGATCGAGACTTCTGTATGAATGGATTTCTCATAGACCTTATAGGAGGTTATTATAAGAAGAGGAGCCATTTCAGAAGGCAGCAGAGTTAGGGGTTCGTTGATATAGAGGCATGAATTATCGAAAAGCCGGTAGCGACACCCGATTCTAAATGGAGATGTGAAGAGGTTGCGGTTGGTGGCAGAGTTGATGAAAGAATTAAGGGTGGAGAGCACGGCCGTTGTCATATTCCTTTTCAGAGTAGCGCTTTCCGGAATGGTCACGTGAGAGAAATCGCCGGTAAACCACGCCTGCACTCTTTTCTGGTCCTCAGCCGGGAAGGAGAAATCGATATCGGCCACTGGAAGCGTGGTGCCGGACCCGGAGAGCGAGCTTTTCATGAAAGAGAAAGAGGGGGATATGACAGGCAATGACGGAATGGCGGGATCGATGCCCGGGGTGTCGGGAGCGCCTGAGTCTGAAAGGTCAAAAACAGGTATGGAATCGAATGGAATTCGTTTGGTAAATTTAGCCATAATAGTGTTTTTTATGCTTTAAAAATTGAAAATTAATATCAATAGTCAAAAATATAGCCTGCCGAAGTCAATACATCCATAAATCTTTATTAATTTTGCAAAATAGCTATTTCCCATCTATAATATAAAGGGAAACCCTGAAAGGGACCATGGCAATCATCTTCTCTCTGGCAGAGGTTGCTTAAGGAAAAAAGAAAACAAGAGAAAGACAAAATATCAATGAAAGAATTCAAGAGAACACTTATCACGACCGCTCTCCCATACGCGAACGGTCCCGTCCATATCGGACATCTTGCCGGCGTATATGTTCCGGCCGACATCTATGCACGTTATCTCAGGCTTAAAGGGGAGGAGGTGCTGATGATCGGCGGCAGCGACGAACACGGAGTTCCAATCACCATCAAGGCCAAGAACGAGGGCGTGACACCACAGGACATAGTGGATCGATATCATAAGATTATCAAGGATTCTTTCGATGGCCTTGGGATATCGTTCGATGTATATGGGCGCACCACTTCCGAAACGCACCGCAAGACAGCATCCGATTTCTTCAAGAAGCTATATGACAAAGGTGAATTCATAGAGAAGACATCCATGCAGCTCTATGATGAGGAGGCAGGGCAATTCCTTGCCGACCGTTACGTGACCGGCACTTGCCCTCACTGCGGAAACGAGCATGCCTACGGCGACCAGTGCGAAGCCTGCGGAACGAGCCTTAACGCCACCGACCTTATAAATCCGAAGTCGGCCATAACAGGCAACACCCCCATATTGAAAGAGACCACGCATTTCTATCTCCCTCTCGACAAATGGCAGAGCCGTCTGGAGGAATGGATCCTTAACGACCATAAGGAATGGAAATCAAACGTCTATGGCCAGTGCAAGTCGTGGCTCGAGATGGGATTGCAGCCCCGTGCTGTGAGCCGTGACCTCGACTGGGGCATTCCGGTGCCGGTGGAGGGTGCCGAGGGGAAGGTGCTGTATGTATGGTTTGACGCCCCGATAGGCTACATCTCCAACACAATTGATCTTGTAGGCGACGATTACACCAAATGGTGGAAAGATCCTGAAACACGCATGCTGCATTTCATTGGAAAGGATAACATCGTGTTCCATTGCATCGTGTTCCCCTCGATGCTGATGGCCGACGGCACATATAACCTCCCTGACAATGTTCCGGCCAATGAGTTCCTGAACCTTGAGGACGACAAGATCTCCACCTCGCGCAACTGGGCGGTATGGCTCCACGAATATCTTGAGGAATTCCCCGGTAAGCAGGATGTGTTGCGTTATGTGCTTACAGCCAACGCTCCTGAAACCAAGGACAATAACTTTACGTGGAAGGATTTCCAGATGCGCAACAATTCAGAGCTTGTGGCCATCTTGGGTAATTTCGTGAACCGTGCGGTGGTGCTTACTCATAAGTATTTTGACGGCGTAGTGCCCGAAGCCGGTAATCTAACCGAGGCAGAGGAGAAGCTCATAGAGGAGATCCGCAACCTTAAGAAGGAGATGAGCGAAGCTCTTGACACCTTCCATTTCCGTGAGGCCCTTCGTCTTGCAATGGATATGGCTCGCGCCGGAAACAAGTATCTTCAGGAGACAGAACCGTGGAAGGTGGCTAAGACAGATATGGCACGCACTGCCACAATTCTCAACACCGCCATCCAGACCTGTGCCAACCTGTCGATAGCTTTCGAGCCATTCCTCCCCTTCATGTCGGAGAAGCTTGTAAAGATGCTGGGTGGCGACAAGATCACTTGGGATATGCTCGGCTGTTTTGACCTTGTTCCGGCCGGAGCGAAGATCGGAGAGCCTGAGCTCCTTTTCGAAAAGATTGAGGATGCGGCTGTTGAGGCACAGGTGCAGAAGCTTCTCGATACCAAGAAAGCCAATGAGCTGAAGGCGTGGAAGCCCGAGCCTGTGAAGGAGAATGTGGATTTTGAGACCTTCGAGAAGGTTGACATCCGTGTGGGAAAGGTTTTGGAATGCACGAAGGTGAAGAAATCCAAGAAACTGCTTCAGTTCCTTATTGAAGACGGAATGGGCACACGCACCATCCTTAGCGGAATTGCCCAGAGCTATGAAGATCCTTCTGTGCTTGTAGGGAAGGAGATATGTTTCGTGGCTAACTTCGCTCCGCGCAAGATGATGGGGATAGAGAGCCAGGGAATGATAATGAGTGCTGTGAATCCCGACGGGACACTGACCGTCATCGGCCCAACCGGCCCTGTTCAGCCCGGTGCACAGGTAGGTTAAATTTTCGACACGCTTAATGCCGCAGGTGTTTTGGAAATGCCTGCGGCATTCTTTTTATGGAAAAATTTGAAGATTAGAAATAAAAAGCTTAATTTTGTGTTATTACTAAAAAGGAAGGATTATGGAAAATATAGATTGCATTAGAATCTCTCGTCCATCAAACGAGATGATTGATTTCTTGGAAAGAACTCAGCATAGGAAAAAAGCTCAGATGGATAAGATTTGTGAGAAGTATCATAAGCTGATCAAGGGGTAATGAATACGATAGAGACGCTGATACCGGATAATAAGGGCAATCATTTAGTGGTTGTCCTTTACTTTTATGATGAGATAGATAAAAGGCATACTTTTCAGATACCGGAAGATTATCAGAATCTGGAGATTGCCGATATCAATATTAGAAAGCTTGATCTGGAGAAGCCATTGGGCTTAAAGAGTCTTTTCAAGCTATGCGACTGGTTGATAGATCAGTTTATGATGTTTCCTAACGCTATATTTTCATTTATATGTTCTATGGAGGATTTGGCTTTGAGACATTCTGCCATTACCCCGGAAGAATACAGATGGAAACTTTTCGAAGCTTTATATCATAGAAGTCTTAAACGGTTGCAGTCCCTTGATATAAATTCCATTTCTATTATCGTGGGTCCAGAAGGATATCAGGCAGATGCGCGGATTTTTTACAGACCCCGGCATTCCTCAATTGTGCATATTGTAGAGTCACATTTAAAAAATAAATACAGGTAAAGACCGGGACTTATTGTATAAGGCGAATTTAAAAACAGTAATATGAAGATAGGTGTGAGGAAACAGCCCGTGTTTCTATACAACATAGTTTCGTTATGGCGTTCCTTGGTGCTTCCTCGCTTCGTGAGACGCATCCAGAGGAGGCTTTGCCTGCGCGGATGGGAGAGCAGGGGTGATGCCGAAGAGATCAAACGACGGGTAAATTATTATTTCCCTCTCCATATACCTTTCTCGCCGGGTTCCGGAGCAAGAGAGATAAGAAAGATCTCTCTCACCGGTTCTCACAGCACTTACTGGTATGACCTCATGCGTTATCTTAAAGGTTTCTCGGGAAAGAGGAAGATTGATTACATAGATGGCGACACCTGGGAGAATCCTGATTATCCTGTTTTTGGGAAGGCTCGGCGACTTGATGAGAAAGCGGGAAATGTAGCACTGATGAATCTTGACCGCCGCAGGCATTTCATGAAGGTGTTTGATCCAATCCCTTTTGCTGATAAAAGGGCACAGCTTTTTTTCCGAGGGGATGTGGATGCCAAGGAGAACCGCCGCCGGTTTATGGAGATGTGGTGGGGGAATCCCCTTTTTGACTTGGGCGATACATCCCCGCGCACAGAAACCGAGTGGCATAAGCCACGAGTCAGGATAGAAGAACACTTCGCTTACCGCTATATCCTCGCTCTGGAAGGGCATGATGTGGCTTCGGCTCTGCAATGGATATGCGCCAGCAATTGCATCCCCGTTATGACGCGCCCGACAGTGGAGAGCTGGCTTATGCACGGGGCCATGATTCCCGGAGTGCATTACATAGAGATAGCCGATGATTTCTCTGACGCCGCAGAGAAGATTACTTACTATAATTCTCATCCTGAGGAAGCCGAGGCAATTGCAAAGGCTTCAAAGGAGTGGGTAAAGCAGTTTGACGATAAACGGAGAGAGAATATAATTCATTATCTTGTGGCAGAAAGATATCTCAGGCTTACCACGTGATCAAAGGTCTCACTACACAAAACATTTCAATTTAGATGAATCCACTGAAGAAACTCGGAATAAGCCGATCTGTGGTGTCGCCGTTGCTTGCCACAGGCATAAATATGGTGCTTCTCTTCATAGTCTATTCCCTGCTCCGTATCGAGTTCCTGCTTGAAAACCTTCCACTTTTTCAGGAAACTGTGAAAGAGGGTTACATATATAAGCTTCTTATGGCAGGTCCTGTGTTCGATGCGCCCGGCATATTTTACCTAAATATCCTCTACATAGCCATGATGCTTCTCCCGTGCCATACGAAGGAGAGGGTGGGGTATTACAAGTTATGCAAGTGGGTTTTCGTGTGTGTCAACGCTGCCGGCATCCTTGCCAACATAGCGGATTCAATCTATTTCGGCTATACGATGCGGCGCACCACCTTCGACTTCTTCTCGGAATTTGCCGGCGATGATAATATGCTGAAGATTGTGGGCGTGGAGCTTGTAAGGCATTGGTATCTTGCTATTCTTGCCGGTGTGATGATATGGGGCTTGTGGAAAATCTATGCCACCCCGTCGCCCGGTGCCAATCCACGACCTTTATGGAGGTATTACATTCTCTCCATCCTATCTTTTGCCGCGGGGATACTCACGGCTATAAGCGCTATTAGAGGCGGTTTCCTTGTGAATTGGTGGCATTATATAATCGGGGCTATATTGCTTTATTCGGCTTGGCGCGCCTATGTGGGATTAAGAACGAAGCGTAAGGATATATATGCATCGGTGCTTGCATTGGGCGGGATTATATTAATTGCGATTGCGCCTCTCGGGGGATGGCGTCACCGCGATATCCGGCCGATAACGATATCCAATGCAAACAGATACATCCATAGGCCTAATGAGGCGGCCTTGATTCTCAACACCCCTTTCTCTATTATCCGAACTATCGGGTCAGTTCCTTTTTCAGATCCCAAATATATGAGCGACGCAGAGATGAGAGCCCTTTACACTCCCGAGCATCCTGCCTCTGAGGGGGCCGATTCCGTAATGAACGGGAGAAAGAATGTGGTGATTATTATACTTGAAAGTTTCGGAAAGGAGTATATAGGGGCACTTAACCACGATATTTTAGGAGAAGGATATAAGGGCTATGCGCCTTTCATTGACTCGCTTGTGAATGTTTCGGCCACCTGGCAAAACACATTTGATAATGGACAGAAGAGCATTGAGGCTATGCCGAGTGTGTTGGCGGGAATTCCTTCGTTTGTAAAATCGTTTGTGCTGACCCCGGCCTCAATGAACCGGCTTAAGGGACTGCCGGCAATATTGGGTGAGGATGGTTACGCGACTGCTTTCTTCCATGGGGCGCGTAAAGGGTCGATGGGTTTTGACGGCTTTGCAAGAAGTGTAGGGTTCAAGGAATATTATGGGCGCGAGTCGTTCATTGAAGATGGGCGTGCCGGAGGAGAGGAGGAGTTTGATGGCTACTGGGGCATTTGGGACGAGCCATTCCTGCAATTCTTCGCCTTGAAATTATCCGACATGCCGGAGCCGTTTATGGCGAGCCTTTTCACCCTCTCGAGTCATCATCCTTTCAATGTGCCAGATAAGTATAAGGGGCGCTTTCCGAAAGGGACAGCCCCGATACATCAGACCATAGGATATACCGACAATGCGCTCAGGGAATTTTTTGCTACTGCTTCCCGGCAGCCGTGGTATAAGAACACGATCTTTGTCATAACCAACGATCACACAAATGAGCGGTGCCATGATGAATACCGTTCGGCCATTTCAGCGTTCTATGGGCCGATACTGATTTTCGATCCTGCCGGTCAGCTTCCCCGTGGTGTTCAGGAGGGGATAGCTCAGCAGACCGACATAATGCCAACTATTCTCGGGTTGACCGGAAGCCGGCAGGGATATGTAGCTTTCGGCAAAGACCTCTTCACCACTCCGGCTGAGGAGGACTGGGCGGTTAACTATAATGGTCTGTATCAATATGTGAAATATGGATATGTGCTGCAGTTCGACGGCAAGAAGAACGTGGGTCTTTACCGGCTTGGCGATCACAAGATGAAGAGGAATCTGCTCGGCACCAATCCCGAATTGGAGAGAAAGATGCAGCGCGAACTTGAAGCCCTCATTCAGCAGTATATGCAACGCATGCTCAATGATGGGCTCACTGTGGATAAAGGATAGCTTTATTGAAGTGATTCCGGTGGTGTGGCAATGATCGGTTCGGTCATGCGGCGGGTGGAAGAGTCGAAATTGGCTCCGATGAGAAATATCTTTTTCCCCGAAACCGCTTCGCGGAGCCAGTATTTCTTCTCCAAGATTTGTTCCATTGCCTTCTCGGAAGAGGAATCGATTTTGAATTCAAATATATAGATGTATTCAGCAGTCTCCACTTGAAGGTCTATGCGCCCGTCGGATGTGCGGTCTTCCATTTTTGTGTATTGTCCTATGAGTGTGAATAGAAGATACACAGCATTCTGGAAATGGGCTTCGGCAAGGCCTTTCTCATTATATGGCACTGACGCTATAAGACTTTCCATCCGCTTCATGAATCCTTCAGGCTTGCCTGCACGAATCTCCTTCACGAAATCGGGAATTGAGAATCCCTTGCGTTCAATTTTAGGAAGATAATTACGCATCAGGAATTTAAGGAATCCATATTTAACTTCTTCGTTGGGATAGCCAAGGAGATATTCATTAAACTCCGAATCGTAATCTTTAATTGTGATATATCCGGTCTGATAAAATGCCGGAATTGGGTCGGAATCGAGGAGTCCGGCCGATTCTAAGTAGCGACGGTCGATGGTTGCTGGAGATATTTCGCTGAAAGGATATGCTCCCTTTTCGATAAGTCGCATAAGATAGGTCGGCGTCCCGGAGGCAAACCAATAGTCGCGCATGGAATTGTCGGCAAAAACATTCACTAAGCTGAAGGGATTGTAGATATCCGGTGAAGTCTCGGAGAAATGGTAACCGTCGTAACGTTTGCGAAGCTCAGCCCGCACATCCTCATGGGAAATTCCCATTTTTTCCGCCAGAGAATGGATTCCCGGCTGAAAATAGGTGTCAAGTTCATCAGCAGTGATACCGCAAATGGCAGCAAATTTATATGAGAAGGATATGTCGCGAAGGTTGTTGAGATCTGAGAAGATTGAGACCTTTGAGAACCGAGCTACCCCTGTAAGCATTGCCATCTCAATGTAAGGATCCATCGTCTTAAGATTGGAATAAAAGGCTTTGAGTTGCGAACGGTATGTTTCAGACAATTCTGGGTTATTTATAGCATTCAGCAACGGCTTGTCGTATTCATCAATCAGAACTACTACTTTATGCCCGGTTTGTTCAGCCAGAGTCTTGATTAGATTCCCGAATCTAAGGCTGACTGATTTCTCTTTATCTTCGTTGGCGTCAATGCTAAATTCCCTTTCCCATTCCGATACCTGTGAATCCAACTTCTCTAAAAGTCCGGAGGGCGAGGTGTATGTGCCGTTATTGAGGTCAAGGTGTAATACGGGCCGTGGTTCCCAGTCCTCAGTCAGGGAATCAAGGGCAAGACCTTTGAAAAGGTCGCGCCGTCCTTTAAAATATGCTTCCAAAGTGGATAGAAGAAGACTCTTTCCGAAGCGTCTCGGACGCGACAGAAAGAAATAACCTTTTTCCTGAATAATTGAAAAGATGAGGGCCGTTTTATCAACATAAAGATAATCCTCTTCCCTGATTTTCTCAAAACTTTGCACTCCAACCGGATATCTCATGGTCATATGGTTTATAAAAAAGAGTATTTACTTAACCTATGAAGCGTAGTTCCTTTTAAATACTCTTTTAGGCAAAGATAGAAAAAATAACTTAAAGTTTATATGCCAAAAGCGCAAATTACACTGGAAAGTTAGAAAAAGTGTGCAAACACAACACTTTTTCTAACTTTCCAGTGTAATTTCTTATCAATTCCCCAGTGAGGTTGCTAAAATTGAAGCTTCATTTATTTCGTGGCCGAGAGTTGATTGCGGTTCAGGCGGAAGGTGTAGTCCTGCATGAAGGCACGCGCCCAATCAGTCATGGCCTTGACTTCGGCTTCGTCGTATTTAGTGAGGGGACGGTTCATGTCATAGTCATTTTTC
The DNA here is from genome assembly GCA_947178165.1 of uncultured Porphyromonadaceae bacterium. Classification (GTDB taxonomy): domain Bacteria; phylum Bacteroidota; class Bacteroidia; order Bacteroidales; family Muribaculaceae; genus Lepagella. Next base: position 23,437 of record CAMWXH010000004.1, read on the forward strand.
CAATCATAGACACCTTCAACTTTTTTCATATCGGGAGAGAACCGAATTGCATATTTAGGGCCGCAAACCTGATAGGCACCTTTTATGAACATCAAGGCGTAGTTGTTCCCCTCATTTTGGGCGAGCATGTCTTTCCCTAAAGCTATATATTCGTCGGGATAGCCTGCGAGTGAGAGGATTGTCGGCGGCACATCAAACTGTGTGACAAATTTTGATTCCATACGTTCTGGCTGTAGGGAACCATCAGGGGTGAAGATCATCAATGCGATGTGCGGAAGCAGGAAGCGTGAAAGATAGACCGGCTCTTTAAGGGCTCGGAAACCATGGTCGCCAATGATGATGAAGATGGTGTTTCTATACCAAGGCTCTTTCTCCGCTATTCGGAAAAATTCCCTGATTGCACGGTCTTCATATTCCACGGTTTGACGTATTTCATCGGAATAGCGATATGGTCCGGTGTCCCAATCTTGCGGCACACCGAATGGTGCGTGAGGATTAAGTGTGAACCATCCTGCAAAGAATGGCTGGGGGAGGCTCGATATATCTTCCACGGCATATTCAGCCATCTTATGATCCCATACTCCCCATTGACCGTCGAAATCACGGTCAAGCCCATAATCTTCACGGGTGATCACCTTTTCGAATCCTGCCACATTCAGAGTCTGGTCTATGTTAAACGACCCGCGGTTCCCACCGAAATAGAAGCGCGTGGAATAGCCTTTCTGTTTCAGCAAGTTGGCCGGGGCATCAATGGAATTGGCATAATATGGAGAGGTCATGAGAATCATATCGCCAAAAGTGGGCACGCCTGCGAAAATTGATGTTATCCCTTCGATTGACCGCACCCCGGTGGTGAAGGCGTGAGGAAACACCACCGACTTTGAAGCAATGGAGTCAAGAAAAGGCATCAGGCTTACTGTCGTGTCGCTTTTCACGGGATTAAAACTGTCAAGCCAAACTATCCCCCCGCTCTCAATGGTGATGACCATTATATTCTTTCGGTTGAGTTGAGCGCCGGGAACAGCCTTATGAACTGATGTCCTTATCTGCTTTAGTTCTTCATCGGAGAAAAACCGCATTTCTTCAATGCGATTTTCTTTTTTAAGTGTGCGAAGAATACAGAATGGGGTGTTAAGCACAACATTCATCTGCGGGGCCTCGCTCGTTCCCCAAACGGCATCTCCAATCGATAGCGGACGGCCGGGGCCTACGTGTCCGCGTATGCAGAGGAATGTGGCTCCTGCTGAAAGGATGAAAATTGCAATCCGCAAAGAAATAGCTTTACTCTTGGAGAGGGAACGGAAGGGGGATGAGGAGGGCTTGATGGCGAAAGCTGTCATTATTAGCAGTGCTATGAGGAGCAATGCACATAGGAAGCTCCACCAATAGTCTTTTGCAAACGAGAGGATTATCTTTCCCATCTCAGGGTCGCTCCAGATGGTTGTGATAGCTTGCCAGCGGAGATGGGTGCCGTTGAACCGGAAGAAAGGCACGTCGGCTAAGGCAGGAAGAAGCATCAGGGAATTGCAAATAACGAAGATGATATTCGAAGCCGTCAGGTATCCCGATTTCTTCACAAAGTGAAATGGAAGGAAACGCATTAGAATGAAGGGAGCGTTGAACCACGCCCAAGCACATAGGTCGAATTTCAGGCCCGTGGCCGATAGCTGCAACAAGCGCATGGCTGATAAATCCCCAACCATATCCGCATTATATGTGGCGAAAGCAAACCGCGTCAGCCATAAAAGAAACAGAGGAATGAAAAGTTGGAGGAGAGTGGCAGGATAGTAATTTAACCGAATATTGCGTTTCATTTCATTAATACGGATTAAGAGAATGGGAAAGATTATTCTAAGAAATTTCGACAGCCTTATAAATATCCATTATCTTGCTGAAGAATATGTCGTAGGAAAACCTATGCGCAAAAGTATGGAATGCCTCGTCACCCATCTTTTCACGGAGTGATCTGTCGGAGGCTAAGTTTCTGATGGCAGCGGCGAGTGCCTCCGGATCAGAAGGTTTAACAAGGATGCCATCTTTACCATCGGTGATAATCTCTTTCTGTCCCCCATTTGAAGTGGTTATAACGGGACGTGCCAGCGACATATATTCAATGACGGTTAAGCCGAAGGACTCCTCCACGATGGAGGGCGCAATGCAGATGTCGGCCTTGGCAATAGCCTCATAAATCACAGGGAAGAATCCGATCCACTCGATGCGGTGCGAAATATTGCGGCTTGCTGCAAGTGATTTCAGATGGTTTATATATTCCTCTTTCCCTGTCCCTGCAATGAGTAAGACGAGCGGTAAATCGGGGAGCAGGGAGAGGGCATCGATTAGGATATCAATCCCTTTCTCCGAAGATATGCGTCCGGTGTAGAGAAGCTTAAGAGGATTGCTTTCAGGAAGGGGGAGAGGGGTTCGGAATTTTTCGGGAACAAGTATGCTGTTATGAACAACCTCAATCTTATTTCTATCTATTTGTGGGTTGCCGGAAAGGAATCTTGTCTTGGCAAGGTCCGACACAAAGATAAGGGCATCGATGGCGGAAAATATAAATTTCCATCTTTTGGAGCGTTTGGCACGCTTCACAAGATGGCGCGTGCAAACGAGTTTCACGTTAGTCCCTTTCCCAAGGAGGTGTTTAGTCCTGGCCACAATCTCAGCGTCTTTGAAGGTATGCACGTGGATAATCACGTCGTTCCATTCCATTTTCTTTATTAAACGGGCAAGAAGGAAAGGGGAGCGAAAGTCGGCGAAACCACCTAAAGGCATACGGGTTACATTTGTTCCTGCCTCAACAAATTGCTCATCAATCAACGGCTTCCCTCTGGTAACTGCCGTAACGGAATGGCCGGCTTCGACCGATTTGCGGCAGAGATCGAGTGCATACCTTTCTCCGCCTCCCCAAGTGACTGCCCTGACAAGATGAATGATATTCATATCAGTTTTCTTTGATGAGTCCGTTATTAACGCGTGTGGCCCGGTTTTCTCTATTGCGGTTGAGGATTGCTTTATTCTCGGGCGAGTCGAGGGGGAGGCGTTGGTGACAACGATGAAGCATCAGTGCGTATCTTGGCACAGCAAGACATCTCATCCCTGCATTTCGGGCACGAAGTTCAAGGTCGGTATCCTCGCCTGTTCCGGGATTTACATAATCTTCGTCGAATCCATTGAGACTGACCAAGTCAGCCTTATACATTCCCATATTGCAACCCAAGAAACCCTGCGGACGTGTGCCTAAAGGCTTGCCGAAAAAGAAGGGGAAGCGGAGGGTGCGTCGTAATTGCGAGAGCGTCAGAGAGAATGGCGTTTTAAACAGATTCCGAAAGATCGCACTGCGAACTTTAGAAAAATAATTCTTCGGGAGGGAGGGCAAGTTTTCCACCATCTTGCTTATTCCCGGCGACATATCCACACGACGTCCTCCTACGATTGTGTTCTGGCGACGGAGACGCAGGTGATCTTCAACAAACTTTGGATGGGGCACGCAGTCTCCATCCACGAAAATGAGGTAATCGCTTTCTGCAAGGCGCACGGCCTTGTTCAAGGATTTATTCTTACGCCACCCTTCATCCTCCTGCCAGGAATGGCGCATGCGGAGGTCGGGGTGATTGGCCATATATCGGTTGATTTTCTCCACCGTGTCCTTATTCGAGCCATCGTCAGCAATAATGACTTCAAAATCTTTCTCTGTCTGCATTCTGAGCGCATCCAGGATTAGTTGAAGCCATTCAAAATGGTTATAGACGGCAATGATTATGGAAGCCGACGGGGGATTATGGGAATCTTTCATAAGGAAATGATAAACTTCTTGCAAAGTTAACCATTTTGTTCAAATGGGGCAAGAGCCTTCTATCTCACGGATGACCGGTTTGTCAAGATGACGGGTTTCTGATGAAAAGTTTGCTCCTATAAGGAATATTTGGCGAGTATCGGAGGAATAGGGATACGCATAGTTTTTATCCTCAATCTGTTCGATACCGGATTCTCCGCTTTTATCAAACTTCAACTCTATGATGTAAATAAACTTATCAGTCTTGATTACAAGGTCAATCCTGCCATCTGATGTGTGGACTTCCGTTTCTGCCTTGATTCCGATAAGAGTCAGGAGGATGTACATGGCGTTATGGAAGTTGTTTTCATCCTCCATCTTCATATCGTAAGGAATACCGGCTAAGAATATGTCAAGGTTTTTCATAAATTCCTTCGGGTTTCCATCGAGGATATCGAGAATCAGGTCGTTAACCACGGATTCCACCAATCCTCTCTTGACCTTGACATAATATGGGAGCAGGACCTCAAAAAGACCTTGTTCAACTTCACGATTCGGTATCCCTAAAGATACCATGTCTGTAAGAGAGTCATAATGCTTGATTGTTAGATATCCGGTCTGATACATCAAGGCTATCGGATTTGGGCTGAGGAGATCCATTCCGGAGAGAGTCTGCATCGAACAACGGGTACTCACTACCTTTTTAAGATCCGCATCAATCCGCTTGAGCGATTCGGCAATAATTGTCGGCAAACCGGTCATTGTCCAGTAGTAAGCCATACGTCTCTTCGAGAATGCATTCAAAAGAGACCAAGGATTGTAAATGTCGCTGCCCTCTTCTGCAAAGCAATATCCGTCATAATTTGATTTCAGTAGTTTGCAGGCTTCAGAATATTCAATATTATATCTGCGTGCAAGATCATTGATTCCTTCACTGAAATAATCAAGCATTTCGCTTTCCGTGATTCCGCATACGTCTGCGAAGTCATTATCAAAGGTGATGTCATTGATATTATTCAGATCGGAGAAAACACTCAGTTTGCTGAATCGGCTCACACCTGTGAGGAACACAAGGCGGATATGCTCTGCAGAGCTTTTGAAATTGGAATATATGGAGGCCAATTGTGAGCGGTAATGCTCAAAAATTTCGGTACTATTTAGATTACCCACTAATGGTTTGTCGTATTCATCAACCAAGATTACTACGGGAAGCCCGGTTCTTTCATGTGCCGTCTTTATGATTGTGGATAATCTCTGTGAATAATCGGAATCCTTAACATCAACATCATATTCCTCTTCCCAATTGCGGAAAAGACGGTCGAGAACGGGTTCAAGCATACCGGGCGACTGATATCGGTTAGTATTCAGATCAAGATGCAGGACCGGATATTTCTCCCATTCCCAATTCATAGAGTCTATATAGAGTCCTTTGAAAAGCTCACGCTCACCGAGAAAGAAATACTTAATGGTTGACAGGAAGAGGCTTTTGCCAAAACGGCGTGGACGAGCAAGGAAGTAATACTGTCCTTTCGTCATTATCAATTTTTCAATAAATGAAGTCTTGTCAACATAAATGAGTCCATTAGTCCGCAGTTGTTTAAAATCCTGCTGTCCTATTGGATATCCTGACATTTCGGTAGGTATTTCCTTCATGATCGTCTCTTTTCTGCAAATATAATCTTTTTCTCCTCTTACTCCAAATTGAATTAAAAAGTTCGGTTTAAAGGTATAAGATGAGGGTTAATATTCCGAAGAAGCAACATTTTATTTAGATTAAAAAGGCTTGTTCCGGATGCAGGGACGGAACAAGCCTGTGATTTCATTCATTACAAAGATTATTCAGAGTTAATCTAATTTTAATCTTTCAATTTCCTCTTCTCTGCCATTACGTTTGAGATAGGCATTAAATTTTTCTATTACTTCTTGTTTAAATTTGGGGTCTCCGATAAATCTGAATCCGTTTTTTGCTCGGAATTGAGGTTCGTTTGGATTATCGGGAGATTTGTAAAGAAATTTTTCCAGATTTGGTACTCTCATTCCATAGGTGCCATGCTGATCCCAAGCTCGTATGTCTCCGTTTGAATCATAGTGGTCAAACAAAATTGCATGAGCAGGCCGCTCTCCGTTAAATCCAGTCTCCCAATTTTTTTTAACCTGCACAATATCTCCTTGTTGCAACGAATCTAAAGGAATCGGTCTAAAGCCAGAATGATTCTTCTCAAAATTAATATTATTCATATTAGCAAATCGAGATCCGAAATAGTTGGTTTGCGAATTTATACATGAATATCCACTACAGGGGCTTTCCATTCTTTTATAAAGAGCACTATCCATTGGCATGAGGAAAGGATAACGTAAATATACCCCAGTGTTATGTCTTTGTTGTATCGTATCGCCCATTCTTTTTTGCATTCTTTTTAAAGAATCACCTTCAATTATTCCAGTGTCCGCTGCTTTTGTTTTCAATGGTGCGAAACCAGCTCGAACAAATTGTGCTTTTTGCCAGGCTTCCTTTCTTTTTTTCTTCAATGACCAATCATAATATTGTTGAAAATTGGCATTTGGCCCTAATTGAGAATCTGCGGCGAATGCTGTTATATCTACATTCGGTAAATCTGTGGTGTAAGCAATATTTTCATCTTTATTATTCTCATTGTTAAATAAAGGGATAAGTTCCTTCAATCCTAAGAAATCAATAATATCCATTTTTAAATAAATTTATAAAGTTTTTTATTTGTAAAATAATTTTTCCAAATATCTATATTTCCTCCTTGTTTATCTATTTGACGCTCTCCTTTGGTAGTTGTATTCCAAATAGAACCTGCATTTTCTGTCCAATTATCTCCCTTATTAAATGGAAATATACCCAGCCCATCCATAATACTTCGCGTAATCGCCATCTCCTGTGCCGGTGAATTGCCATAGGCAAGTAATACACCCAGAGCTTTCATATAAGAGTACGGATGGTTTCCGGTCATCTTAATCATATCGACAACAATCACTGCATCATAAGGAGCTTGGCCCGACATTATAATCGTACCGATACCAAATTCATTGTTGTCGTCATCATCTTTAATCAGGCGAAGGTTCTGTTTGAAACTCTTCGCATCTGTAAATTTAAAAACATCGTTTAAATACGAACGAAAATTTTGATAATTCATTTCTTTTTCATTTTCCATTTTTTTAAATTTTAAATTTTTCCCCTTCGGTTCAATCCGGTATCCCTGCAGCCAGCGATTGAAGTCAAGAGGGATGTTGTTTTTTATAATAAATGAAATCTTGTCAAATTGCTTTGTCTTGTATAGGTATTCAGCCCGCAGTCGTATTATGGATTCATGGCTGTGTTGTAGGTTGAGCGAGTCGATAGACATGCTCACAACAGATGCAGTCCGATAGAGGGAATCTGTCGAGACTGATCCATCATATAATCGTGCCGGAGAATTAATCGGCTTAAGCGGGAGAGTCTGAAGGAATTCTTCAAAACTGCCGGGAGTAACAGCTATTCTCTCAAAATCTTCGGGTACTTCAAAGCGTGTTCGTACCGTGCTACCCTCCAAAATGAGAGACTTGGAGCTTTCAGAAATAATTGCAGAATCTTGTTGGGTTGAATCTGAATTCTCCTGTTTCGAAGAGGATATGCACCCTGAAAGGAAGAAAGCAGGAAGGGAAAGTATAAATAATAATAAGCTAATTTTCATCATTACAGCTGTTTACGTAAAGGAATTGTTTATCTTCGGATCTTTATTAATCTATAGTTCTAATGGCAGCTGACGTCTGCTCTGTATGGCAAGGCAAAAAACAAAATCAAATAGATAATGTTCACTCGGGTGCTGTTAAAACATGTTAAATCATCCTAAGGCAAGAAGGGGTCGCGATTCATTTCGCGACCCCTTAGAAAGATTATTTCGTGAATATATGATTACACTGCCTTGATGAGGTAGTGGTTCTTTTTTCCTTTCTGCACGTGGATATATTTGCCTCCGAGGAGGGATGAGGCATCGATTGTGCCGTTGGGATCGGTGAATTTCTCTTTGTTGATGCTGACACCGTTGCCCTGAACCATCTTGCGGGCCTCCCCTTTTGAAGAGAAAACAGGAGTCTTTACTGCAAGGAGTTCGAGAACAGGCACGCCTGCCTCAAGTTCCGATTTTGCCACCTCAAACATCGGCACTCCTTCGAATACATCGAGAAGTGTCTTTTCGTCGATGTTGCGCAGTGCTTCGGCAGCCTGGTTGGAGAAAAGAATCTTGGAAGCTTCAACGGCCGCCTCGTAATCTTTCTCGCTGTGAACCATTATGGTAACCTCCTTGGCAAGACGCTTCTGGAGAGGACGGGCACCCGGATCCTGCTTGTGCTCCTCAACAAGTGCCTCAATCTCCTCCTTGGGTAGGGATGTGAAGATCTTGATATATTTCTCGGCATCCTCATCAGAAACGTTAAGCCAGAACTGGTAGAACTTGTAAGGAGAAGTATATTTGGGATCGAGCCATACGTTGCCGCTCTCAGTCTTGCCGAACTTGCCGCCGTCGGCCTTGGTGATAAGCGGGCAGGTAAGGGCAAACACCTCGCCGCCGTTCTTGCGGCGGATTAGCTCTGCGCCAGTCGTTATGTTTCCCCACTGGTCAGACCCTCCAAGCTGCAGCTTGCAGTTCTTGGCTTCATAAAGGTGGAGGAAATCGAAGCCTTGAAGGAGCTGATAAGTAAACTCGGTGAAGCTAAGTCCATCGCGTGCCTCTCCGTTGAGACGCTTCTGAACGCTATCCTTGGCCATCATATAATTGACCGTGATATGTTTGCCGATTTCGCGTGTGAAGTCAAGGAAAGTTACATCCTTGGTCCAGTCGTAATTGTTGACGAGTTCGGCACGGTTAGGCGCATCGCTTTCAAAATCAAGGAATTTGCCAAGCTGTCGCTTGATGCACTCCTGGTTGTGGCGAAGGGTCTCCTCGTCGAGAAGGTTTCGCTCAGCCGATTTGCCTGAAGGGTCACCAATCATGCCGGTAGCTCCTCCTACCAAAGCGAGCGGCTTATGTCCGCAACGCTGGAAATGACGAAGCATCATCACGCCGCATAGGTGGCCGATATGAAGGGAATCGGCTGTGGGGTCTATTCCGAGGTAAGCAGTTGTCATCTCTTTCTTCAACTGCTCATCGGTGCCGGGCATCATGGTATGTATCATACCGCGCCAGGTTAATTCTTCAATAAAATCCATATATATATCTATTTATTTTTGTGCCGAGAGAAACTGCATTAGAGATTCTCCCACAGCTCCGAGGGTCTCCTTCGATATGTTATCGAGATTATCGGTTGTGGTGTGCCAATTGGGATTGAAGCCCGAACCGGAATTATATTCGATTATATCAATTGCCGGGATGCCGGCTTTAAGCAATTCCACATGGTCGTCGGTCACCGCGCCTCCCATAGTGTTAGGGAATCTATTGGCATGGCCGGCTTTATGAGCAGCTGCCCAGAAAGCGTCGTTTAGCTGACCCGCATTCTGCTGGGAGAAATATTCACGGGGGAAAACGGCATCTTTCCCTCCCACCATATCTAATAGAATGGCATAGGAGGGTGTGTAGCCGGAAATGGGGGGATTCTCTGCAAAGTAGCGTGCTCCCATGGCCCATGATTCATCATCCCCGTCTGTGCCCCAGTCTTCGGCATCTACGAAAAGGAAGTCAACGCCAAGATTGGAATTGGAAGCCTTAAGCTGGCGTGCTGTCTCAAGAATGACAGCCACACCGCTTGCTCCGTCGTTGGCTCCATCAACAGGTGTCTTCCTTTTGGAATGGTCCGGATCCTGATCGGCCCAAGGACGGCAGTCGTAATGAGCGAGAAGCAGGATTCTTTTGGAGGCCTCGGGGTTGATCTGGCCGAATATATTTCGCGCGTGAAGCACAGTGCCGTCAAAAGCGGTGAGATCCACTTTTTGTTCAGTCACTTTCGCCCCGTGGCGATTCAATTGTGCCACAAGCCAGTCTCCTGCCATCTTGTGTGCCTCTGTGTTGGGCACGCGAGGCCCGAACTCCACCTGCTTGGCCAGATAAGAATAGGCACTGTCGGCAGAAAAGGTCGCAGTTGCCAGAGCGCCATTCTCAGCCGGAAGAGTATCGGATGTGGCTCCGGCAGAAGATTTGCCACCGCACGACATCAGAAGGAGCGTGGCTCCTAACATTATATGTTGAATCGACATTTTAAAAATCATTTGAATGCAAAATTAGTTATAATAATCCGTATATCATAATAACTAATCCCTAATTCATTCCCTTTCTTCCGGCCTTGCGTATGCACCTAAAGTGGGATTGCCATTGGACAGCCTGTTCACGCCATCGATATCGATGAGTGATTCGGAATTGACGTATCCGGGATCGCCCATGCCGATTACGGGGGAATCGGGCTGAACATGATAGTTGAAGTAATATTCCGGCCGATCGGTGAGGAAAAGAGGGTCAGTATCCCACAGGCAATTGATGAAATTGGCATCATCCTCTCCGGCAGATTTCAATGAAACATAACGGAAGAATACATCTGCACCGGTGAGATCTCCTTCGTTTATATCAGAAGTGAGCCCATAGATTATAGAGTTTTCGAACGAGGCCTTCATCAGCGGAAGGTCATTATCGTTGGTATGGTCTGGGAGGAGGTGATAGAGGGAGACTATCGGGTTAGCAATTGCAGAGAAGAGGTAGTTGTTGGCGAACGTGCATTGCACAAACCGCAGGTCGCCTCCGGTCAGGCTCACCACCGCATCGCCCGCCTCAGAGAAACAGCATCCGTAGGCCTCCACTTTGGCATATTTTGCGGAGAGAGCTGATCCTTGTGAATTGTGAAGCCAGGAGTTGCGGAGGAGAAGCTTGCATTTAGATAAGTCGGCACATGAATCGAGGTAAAGCCCGATTGATGTGGACCGCATATCTACATATTCAATACGGTTGTCGAAAGAGCCGGCAGATATGCGCATTCCGCGCCATTGACCGGCAAGTATGTCGTAACTGACATTGGGCAACACATTGTCGAGGCGGTCGCCGCGCATCTGTATGAGCTTCCCCGGTTCTCCCACTGCCTCAATCTTTCCATGCACAATCAACTCCGCGCCATCATGGAACAATAGCCTTGTGTCGGGAAGGATGCGCAAGGTGGCTTCCTTCTCCACTACAAGCGAATCGAATATAACTATGGGGCGTTCAGGGCCGAGCGTAAAGTCGGATGAGACGCGAGTGGCCTTTAGGCGCGTAACATTCTGCCCGTAGGCTTCAAGGCGTACGGTCTGTGTGATTCCGTTGGTGACAAATTCGAGTTCATCCTCCACGAGGTAGGGCTCGGCACTCGCTGTTTCCGGGATATAGCACTCAATAAAGAGATAAATCGAATCCTTTCCCCTTATCTCCACATCATTAAACACTTTGCCGCTGCGCCCGTCAACGTTGATGGAGAAATTTGAATCATCTCGACGCAGCCTGATGGAAGAGATCTCTACCCCCTTCTTGTTGCGGTTGAATACGATCAATCGCGCTGTCGGGGTGCCAAGATCGGTGAATACGGTATCGAAATTCACCGTATCGCGTGAAAAAGATAGAATATCGGAAGAGGAGGTTGACACCGCATCCGAAATACAGGAGGAAAGGATTAAACCAAAGAATCCGGCAATGGTCAAAAATAGGGGAAAAAGATTTTTCATATACGAAAAACGCTTTGTTTAACGTAAATATTATATGGGGTCATTATGTGGGGTATAGGGTTATAAGATTATGTGCAATTTCTTATAACCTTATCAAATGTTAGCCATATAACCTTGTAACAGAAGTTAAGAGCCATATATGAAATATATGATTGTAGCCGGCGAGGCTTCAGGCGACCTGCACGCCTCGCAATTGATAAAGGCATTGAAGGAGGCGGATCCCGATTTTGATGTTCGTTATTTCGGTGGGGACCTTATGGAGAAGGAGTCACGCCGTCGCCCCGACCTCCATTATAAAGAGATGAACGTGATGGGTTTCAGCGAAGTGTTGCGTAAACTCCCTTCGTTATGGCGCAACCTTAAGCAAGCGAAGCTCCTGATAGATGTTTATAGGCCTGATGCGTTGATTCTGGTAGATTACCCGGGATTTAACCTCAAGCTTGCCAAATATGCTTCAAAGAAAGGCATTCCGGTTCATTATTTCATCTCGCCGAAAGTGTGGGCATGGAAGGAATATCGAGTGAAGCGCATAAAGAAGTATGTGGATAAGCTCTATTCCATCTTGCCTTTCGAAGTCCCGTTCTATAAGAAGCATGGCTATGAGGTGACCTACGTTGGCAATCCCTCCGTTCAGGAGATAGCCCATTCGATGAAGCATATCCCGCCTCGCCGTCATTTCCAGGAGCGACAGGGCCTTTCAGATGAAAAGCCGATAATTGCCCTTCTCCCCGGCTCAAGAAAGGGTGAGATCCGCAATAATCTCCCTCTGATGATAGAGGCGGTGAAACGATTCCCCGATTTCCAGTATGTGGTGGGAGCGGCACCCTCTATTCCGGAAAAGTTTTACAGGGAAGTTGCTCAGGATCCGGGGCTTAAGGTTGTGTTCGGGGTGACTCATACTCTGTTGAAATATTCTCAAGCGGCCGTTGTCACATCTGGCACCGCTACTCTCGAGACCGCCCTCATAGGCACTCCGCAGGTTGTGGCCTATCGTGCAAACGGGATGAAGCTTTCTTATAAGATTATGGAAAAACTTCTGAAAGTGAAGTATGTATCGCTCCCGAATCTGATAGTCAATAATAATGTAGTGCCGGAGCTTTTGGTACATAACTGCACTGCCGATGCCATTGCGCGGGAGCTGACCCCCTTATTACAGCCCTCTCCCCGGCGCGACTGGCAGATAGCCGGCTACCGGAATATGCAACGCCGTCTTGGCAATTATGTAGCTTCGGAATATGTGGCGGAGCTCATCCTTGACAGCCTCACCGACGGGAAACCATTGGTAGAGAAGCCGGCGCCCTCCGGAATGGAACTTCAAGGCGAAGGCGATGTCGCCGCCCCTCCGCGTAAGAAAAAGAAACGGAAAAAGAAGAAAAAGCCTGCTGTTGCCACTGAAGAAGGGGAGCAAACAAATCAGCCGGGACTGAATGAATCTGAAGCGTCCAAGCAAGAAGAATCGGTAAAGGATGCCGGCACATTAGATAATACAGACAATACGGAATCGAGCGACGTTGCCGCTCCGCGTCCAAAACGCCGTCGGAAAAAGAGGAATCCCGCAGAGATAAAGGAAGAGTAGAGCTTTACACGGATAATGAAAATCAGTTCCTCCTCCATAGTTGTCCTAAGATTTAGTATAGAAAAAATAAAAGTTGTCCTAAAATTTAGGACAACTTTTATTTTGAGTGGAGCAAACGCTTCGCAGTTAAAAAGGTCAATATCCTATAACCCTATAACCTTATTATAATCTTATTATAATCTTATTATAACCTTATTTGACCGTCACGGTGAGGTTATCGTAGTTATAGGGGAAACGTACATAGAGGGTTTTGGTTGTGGCATCGTAGCTCCAGCCGTAGAGCCGGATGGCTTTAAGCGACACTGCTTTCTCCATACGAATGCCGTTTGACATCACCACTTCCTTCGGACTCTTAACCATCGGTATCTCAAAAGTGAGGTTACGCCCTTCAGGCATCCCCTTGTATTGACCCTTGGCTGAGAGCGAGAGCTCTATCTTTCCGTTAATCTCACGCCCTTTGAAGGTGGTTAGCTGATAGTCATTCTCTTCCAAGGATAGGGGAGAGGTACGGTTATCGTCGAAGAGCGTATAGCTCGTCTCTTCTGCCGAGGGGAAGTATTTCAGTGTCAAGAATGCAGGGTTATAGTCTCCCACATTCTTCATCGGCAACACATACTGGGGAATGAAGCTGCCGGCCTTCACGAAGAGCGGAAGTTCGGAAAGGGGAGCCTTGACGGTAGCTGTTGTGCCCCCTTTATATTTGAGGGCCGGATTGTTCCAGCTTATCCATTCGCCGGCAGGGAAGAGCACCTTGCGGGAGGTTTGTCCGGCTTTCATCACCGGTGCTACCAATACATCATCGCCCCAGAGGTATTCATCCTGAACATTTGCATATTCAGCTTTCCGGTTCTCTGCGCGGAAATTGAGCGGACGAACCAAGGGGAGCCCCTGCGATGCATTCTCGTAAGCAAGAGTGTAGTTATAAGGCAACCACTCATAACGCATATTGATGAACTTCTTCAGGATGTCCTGCTGCCCGGCATAATGATACGGTTCCGGCTTTGCTTGCGCGTGGGTGCGGAGCACAGGGGTGAAAGCACCCATCTGCAACCAGCGCACATAAAGCTCCGGATTGGTGGGATTCTTCTCATCAACTGCGAATCCGCCTATATCGGAACTCATGTAGCCAAGCCCCGAAAGGCCGGAGTTTAGCATAATAGGAATCTGCGCTTGCAAACCCTCCCACGAACGGCCAACGTCGCCCGACCAGGGGAATACAGAGTAACGCTGCAGTCCTGATGTGCCGCCGCGCATAAGAAGCATCGGACGTTTGTAGGGGAAGTCTTTGCGTAATCCTTCATACACAAGGCGCGACCATTCGTTGCCATAAACATTATGATATTCCGAGGCTTTCTCGCCATTGTTATGAACGATAGTAAGTGGATGCACTTCCGGCTCGCCAAGGTCGCCCCACCATCCGGCAAGACCCTCTTCGGTGAGTCCTTTCAGACGGTTCCAGAGCCATTCACGCGTGTCGGGATTGGATATGTCGAACATACCTGCATCGCCCACCCAGGTGGTGACATCGTTGGTTTTCCCTTCAGCATCCTTTGTGAGGAGGTTGGCGGCATCAAGGGTGTTGTAATTGTCGATAGCGCCCTTCTTGTTGATGTAAGGCTGATGTATGAGGATAGTGTTAACACCCATGGCATTCAGTGAGTCGAGCATAGCCTTATGGTCGGGGAACTTCTCTTTGTTCCATTCAAGGCGACCCATATCGGTCTCCACGCCATACCAGTATAGGTCGAACACCAGGCCGTCCACGGGATATCCGTTGCGCTTCAGCGAATCAACCACTCCAAGGGCCTCATCCTGCGACTTATAGCCATATTTTGAAGTGATATAGCCTAAAGTCCAGAAAGGAGGAAGATCCTGGCGCCCGGTGAGGGTGGCATAATTTGCGGCCGCGCCGGCAAGCGAACCGTCACCGTTGATGAAATAATAGGAGAGCGGTTTTTGAGTCTCCGACTGATATTTGATGGTGTCGGTTATAGAGAGCGAAGCCCTGTTGTAATCGTCGAAAAGGAGAGCGAATCCGTTCTCGGCAAGAATCACAGGCATCGTGATGTTCATTTGGTTGATACGTCCGTCGCCGGCTCCATATCCGTAGGTGGGACGGTTCCACATTGTGAGGGAATCGCCGTTCAAACGGAAAGAATGCCCTCTCTCGCCGGCTCCGTAGAAGGAGACGTCAGCAGGGGTTACGAATGTTGCAGTCTTGATCATGCCAGCATTATCCACTCCTCCGGCTTCTGTGAGAAGGGTCTTGCCTTCAGCGTTCTCGAAAGTGATCTTGCCGGTGAGGCGGTTCACGCGGAGTATTGTGGAAGGTGTGGAGATAACAAACTCCGTGCCTGTGGCAAACGATGAAATGGGGAAATCCTGCTCCGGCATTATTGCCGACTGAGATTTCGGAAAACTCATGGCCGCCACCCCTGTGGGAATCTGCGAAACGCGGAAAATGTCGGGAGAGACCGGGGTGACCATCACCGTCCCTTTGGGGGTGGAGATGAGAGTGCTATTGCCATCTGTAGCCATTGAACCGGGCATCGGCACAGTAACCGCGAATGCCCCGGCAGCGACCAGTGATAATGATATTAATGATAAAGATTTCATACAGATCATTCTACCGTGAATTCAAGGTCTTCATTAATAATCACGCTCCAGGGGAGACCCGATACCGCAAGTTTCTCAAGGAAAGGATCCGGATCGAATTCCTCTACGTTATGCACGCCGGGCATAACCCATTTCCCGGTAAGGAACATGAATGCTCCGACCATTGCCGGCACGCCGGTGGTGTAGCTCACGGCCTGTGCGCCGGTCTCTTTGTAGGCGGCCTCGTGAGAGCAGTTGTTGTAGATGTAGTAAGTGGATTCTTTTCCCTCTTTGTCGAGACCGCTGATTCGGCAGCCGATAGAGGTTTCGCCTGTGTAGTTCTCTCCGAGAGAACCGGGATCGGGAAGCACAGCCTTCAGGAACTGGATAGGCACAATTTCACGGCCCTCATACATCACGGGGTCGATACGAGCCATCCCTATATCCTGGATAACGCGCAGGTGAGTGAGATATTCCTGTCCGAAAGTCATCCAGAAACGGGCGCGACGGATTGAGGGGAAGTTTTGCACGAGCGATTCCAGCTCTTCATGATAGAGGAGGTAGGATTCGCGCTCACCGATGTTGGGATATGTCAGAGGCTGATGAATCTCAAGGTTCTCAGTCTCAACCCATTTGCCATCCTGCCAGTATTTACCCTTTTGGGTTATCTCACGGATATTTATTTCAGGATTGAAGTTTGTAGCGAATGCCTTGCCATGGTTGCCGGCATTGCAGTCAACGATATCGAGATAACGCATTTCTGAGAAATGATGCTTGGCGGCGTATGCCACGAACACTGCAGAGACTCCCGGATCAAATCCGCAGCCAAGAATGGCAGTGAGGCCGGCCTTCTCAAAACGCTCGCGGTATGCCCACTGCCAGGAATATTCGAAATGAGCTTCATCCTTGGGCTCATAGTTGGCAGTGTCGAGATAGTTGACGCCACATTGCAGGCAAGCCTCCATTATGGTGAGGTCCTGATAGGGGAGGGCAACATTGATGCAGATGTCGGGACGGTGACGGTTGAAGAGTTCAACAAGTTGTTCCACAGAATCGGCATCAACCTGATCTGTCACAATATTTTTGGCGCCGATTTCAGATGCTATGCGGTCGCATTTTGATTTTGTGCGCGAAGCGAGCACAATCTCGGTGAACACTTCGGGGTTTTGGGCGCATTTGTGGGCCACAACAGTGCCAACTCCGCCTGCGCCGATGATTAATACTTTTCCCATAACTTTATATTTTTAATTTATTTCTAAGCCAAATGAGGAGAATAGGAGGATGCGAGGAGAAAATAATTGCAAATATAACAAAAAAATAGGATTGATTCTCCGTTATTGAAGGGATTTGAGTAAATTTGCAAATTAATATGGAAATAAGAGTAGAAAACATAGCAGATCTTGACTCTGCCGTGCGTGAGTTCCTGCGTGTCATAGGCCATAGGCGACACGTCGCCTTCCGGGCTGGCATGGGAGCAGGCAAGACCACGTTCATCTCCGCCCTCTGCAAGGCGCTCGGGGCTGAGGATGAGGTATCCAGCCCCACGTTCAGCATTGTGAATGAATATCACGCCGACGGAGCAACCGGCATGCCTGCCGGCAAAGCAGCAGAAGAGAGTAGCCCCTTCAAGATATATCATTTCGATTTCTATAGAATCGAGACTCCTGAGGAAACCCTTGATCTCGGGCTTGACGATTATTTCGATTCGGGAGCGTTATGCTTGATGGAATGGCCTGAGAATGTGGAGGATTTTTTGCCCGACGATACTCTCGATGTCTATATAGATGTGGATGAAGCCGGGGTCAGGACTATACGCATGGCCGACTGATTGCGCCAACCGACAAGCTGGATTCGAGGCAACATTAAAGAGAATTAATGGAAGGATACAGGATGGAAAATATTGAATACATAGTTCTGCCTGAGGCCGATTCAACCAACACGTGGTGTCGGGAGCATGCGTCAGGCCTTGCTTTGCCGACAGTTGTGAGGGCTGTGGCTCAATCGGCCGGAAGGGGACAGCGTGGTAATTCATGGGAGTCAGCTCCCGGCCAGAATCTCACTTTCTCTATTGTTTGGCATCCGGAGGGATTGGCTCCCGCAGATCAGTTCTCTATAAGCGAGGCCACGGC
This sequence comes from uncultured Porphyromonadaceae bacterium, assembly GCA_947178165.1. Taxonomy (GTDB): domain Bacteria; phylum Bacteroidota; class Bacteroidia; order Bacteroidales; family Muribaculaceae; genus Lepagella. The sequence goes on from CAMWXH010000004.1 coordinate 41,190, forward strand.
CTTGGGGGTGGTAGATTATCTTTCGCGCCACGGAATAGAAGCAAAGGTGAAATGGCCTAACGATATCTATGTTGGCGACCGGAAGATTTGCGGAATCCTCATAGAGCATTCCCTTATGGGCTCTTCACTTGAAAGGAGCGTGATAGGGGTCGGCATAAATGTGAATCAAAAGGAATTTATAAGCGATGCGCCTAACCCGGTGTCGATGTGTCAGCTTGCGAGGAAAGAATTTGACCTTGACGAAGAATTGGGCGCTGTTATATCGGAAATTGCCCCACTTCTTGAAGCTGTATCTTCGGCCGCTGGCAGGGAAGCATTGCACAAGAAATTCCTTGCCAACCTTTGGCGTGGAGATGGAGGGATCTATCTGTTCCGTGATGTTAAGGAGAATTGCCGGTTCGCCGGAGTGATTGAAGGTGTGGAGCCGTCAGGATTCCTGTTGGTGAAAGATAATGAAACCGGCAACCTGAAAAAATATGCCTTCAAGGAGGTGGAATTTATATTATGAAAGGGAAGATATTGCGCTGGGTGTTGCCGCTTTTGCTGACAGTGGTGCTGGTATGGTATATGTTCAGCAAAGTGAATTTCGGGGAGATGATGAATCTTCTCAGTCGCGGTGTTGACTACTGGTGGATTCTCTTGGCAATGGGACTGAGCGTATTTTCACACATCTTCCGTGCGTTCCGTTGGCGCATCCAGTTGCGGAGCTTAGGCGTAGATGCTCCGATGATGGCCCTGTGTGGCTCCATCTTCGGATGTTACGCCCTTAATCTTGTATTCCCGCGTTTGGGGGAGGTGTGGCGTTGCACCTACATATCGCGCAGGGAGAAAGCTTCGTTCACGAGTGTGTTCGGTTCGATGGTGGCTGACCGTGTGTGTGACATGTTGATGGTCCTTTTGCTTGTGGTGATGACTTTTGCAGTTGCCACTCCTGCAATAGAATCATTCCTTAGCAGATATCCTGTTGGGCGAGGCGTGGTCGATATCCTTTCGAGCCGGTGGTTCTGGATGGCGTGCGGAGTGCTTCTGCTCTGTGGATGGGGGGTGTTCCGTTACGGAGATAACCTTTCAATAGTGAGGAAACTGCGTTCGTGGATAAAGGGTCTCTGGGATGGTTTTGCCGCCCTCTGGAAGATGAAAGGGAAATGGCAATTCCTTTTGTTCACCTTCGCAATCTGGGGATGCTACTTCATCCAGCTCTATGTGGCATTCTTCGCTTTCGGATTCACTAAAGAGCTCTGCAAAGAGCCGGGTCTGGCCTTCGGTCTTGTGCCTTGCCTTGTGGCATTTGTGTTAAGTTCGATAGGCATGGCCATACCGAGTAATGGTGGCCTCGGGCCCTGGAATATAGCCGTGATGTTCGGATTGGCGGTCTATGGCATAACCGAAGCGCAGGGAACGGCATTCTCTATGCTTGTGTGGTCGGCACAGACAGTGATGCTGATATTGCTCGGAGTGTTTACAATGATCTATATATCAAGAAAGAAGTCTTAAGTTTTAGTAATTGAATATGAGTTTTTACGACGAAGATAACGGAAATAATGATTATTTTGACGGTCCCGACGTGCCGGATAAGCCTGTCAAGCCGAAAGAGCCGAAAGGACCTGTGTATCATCCAGACGATCCCGAATATTGGGATCAGCCCGAGTCGGAATGGGAACATCTGAAACCAACGACGCGTGGCTGGCGCTTCTGGACCCTTATCGGATGTGCGGCCGTTCTGTTGGGCGTCTTTGTGGCTCTCTTCTTGCGTTTCTTCACTCCCTACGTGAGTGAGGCCACTATGTGTGGCTATGTGGAGGGAATTGAACGGCGAGGGATGGTTTTCACCACTTTCGAGGGTGTGCTGTTGCCATATAAGGAACTGAAAGATACTACACGCGTGTATAGGAAGGATTTCAAATTCTCGCTCAGTGATGAGGAGATGGCCACCAAGTTGCGTCGCATGCAATTTTCCAACCGGCCCGTGAGGGTTGAGTATAAGGAGTATAAAGGCTGGCTTCCTTGGCGAGGGGATGAGAATATTATAATTACGCGGGTGGATAGCGTGGATCCTCACACCATTCTCCCTCCTGAATTTCAGCCCGAAGTGCTTTAGAGCCGGATAGGCGAGATAGGCATAATAGGCGGAATAGGCAATTTAGGCATATTAGGCGATATAGGCATATTAGGCGGTATGGGCAAATTAGGCATTTTAGGAAGAAAGGGTGGTTCCCTCTTATTCTTTACCTCTTTTTCATTCCTTTCTTTCTTTTTTCTCTCCCTCTTTGCATTCACGGTTCAAGCAGGTGAAAAGGGTGATTATCAGATAAAGGATTCTGTATTGGTGATCAAGAAAGGGGTGAAGGATGTAGCGGCATATTCTTTCCGCGATCGTAAGGATATAACGGAGGTTCGGTTTGAATCCCCTTCGACAGTTGCATCCATCGGGGACTATGCTTTTATCGGATGTGATAATTTACGGAAGATAGAGTTGCCCGGGTCACTGCGCACCTTGGGTGAGGGAGCCTTCCGGGAATGCGATGCATTGGAAAGCATCGTTATTCCTGTTGGAGTAAAAAGGCTTCCCAAATTCCTTTTCTATTGGTGCGGCAATCTTAAGAATGTGAAATTACCACCGGGCCTTACTGTAATCGATATGGCTTGCTTCGGTTTCTGCCGCAGCCTTCGGTCAATTGAATTGCCAAACGGCTTAAAAAACATAGGGCTGAATGCTTTTTCCCGTTGTGAGTCGTTAGAAGAGGTGGTGGTGCCTTCAAGTGTGAATGAACTTGAATCATACGCTTTCTCCGATTGCCGTAATCTTAAAAAGATAACTTTCCCAGGAAACAATTCACTTTTGGGAGAACTGATACTAAGCGGATGCGATAGCCTGGAGATTCTTTATGAACTGAGTCCGGTGCCTCCGAAGTTTGATTGCAACAGCTTCATTTTTGAGCCTGACGAAACGGATAAATATGCTAATGTGAAACTTCTCGTGCCTAATGGAAAAGTTTCCGCATACCGCAATGCGCGCGGGTGGAACCTGTTTGACATAATAGAAGACTGAAAGGATGGTTTGAGAGGGAGGTCGGATAGATTGGGGACGTGCTGTAAAAAAATAGATTGATATGCGACGGATATATTTTCTGCTACTGATAATTGCTGCATTCTGTGCCACGCCGGCCCATTCACAGCTTATGAAAAAGGCGGGTGAGTTTATTTCATCAGCATTTGAGGGTGAGTCGGTGGATTCACTCAATGAGGGTAATATCTCTGTGGAGGAACGCATACGTCGGGATTCCCTCAAGCTTCAGGAGATGACGCTTCAGCTTCAGGAATTGAAGATGAAGGAGATAACCTTGAACACAGCCCTCACAAACAACCAGAAAGCTGACTCGATAAAGAAAGCCGAACAGCTCCGCATGATCGACTCGCTGCGGAATGTGACTCCCGGTGTGCCTGTGATCGTGATGGAGGACACACTCTTCAGGCTTTATGCCTCGCTTGGAGGCCGATCAGCCCTTAACCGTGCGGAAAGCATTGCTGAAACCATTGAGGAGATCGGGAAGAGCCGCAGGCTAAGGCGCGATACTGTTCATCTGTTCGAGAACGAGAACTATATCGACATAATGTATGGCGATAAGGTGCTTATGACCGTAACGGAGCAGGATGCCCTCTGGGCAGGACGCGATCAGGGAGATCTGGCCGGTGCATACGGGCGAATCCTTTCTGCCAAGATTAAATTCCTGCAAAATGAGAACAGTTTCTGGCAGATTCTTAAGCGAGCAGGCCTTTTTGTGGCTGTAATACTTATGCAATGCATGGTTTTCCGGCTCATCAACTGGCTTTTCAGAAAGCTACGCAGGAAAATAATCCGGTTCAAGCAACAGAAAATGAAAGCATTAGTGGTGAAGAATTATGAAGTGCTCAACACCCACCGCCTTTGCCGGGTGATGATACTGGCGAGCAACCTTCTTCGCTACTTCATCCTTCTTGTTGTTTTGATACTCACGGTTCCGATTCTATTCTCCATCTTCCCCCAGACCGAGAGCCTGGCGATGAAGATCCTGTATTATATCCTCGATCCGGTGAAGATGGTGCTGAAATCGGTGGTGGATTATATTCCCAATCTCTTCATAATAGTTGTTATATGGTATTGTGTGAGATACCTTGTGAAAGGTTTCCATTACCTCTCCCACGAGATTGAGACCGAGAAACTGAAGATTTCCGGGTTCTATCCCGAATGGGCACAGCCTACATTCAATATCGTCCGCTTCCTTCTCTATGCCTTTATGATAGCGATGATTTATCCCTATCTCCCGGGTGCGAAGTCGGGAGTGTTCCAGGGGATATCTGTATTTGTCGGCTTGATAGTCTCGCTCGGGTCGAGCACAGTTATATCGAACTTCATTGCCGGTTTCGTCATAACATATATGCGTCCCTTTAAGCCAGGCGACTTCATCAAGGTTAAAGATACGGTTGGGACAGTAGTTGAGAAAACCCCCTTCATCACGCGGATGAAGACCATAAAGAATGAGATAGTGACGATTCCCAATTCATTCATAATGTCGTCAGATACGGTCAATTACAGTGCTTCTGCGCGCAAATATGGATTGATTATCCACACGATAATGACTATGGGTTATGATGTGCCGTGGCGAAAGGTACACGAACTTCTTATCAAGTCAGCGCTTCAGACTTCGGGGGTATTGGAGCATCCCAAGCCCTTTGTATTGGAGCTTGAATTGAACGATAACTATATGTGTTATCAGATCAATGCTTATATAAAGGATGCAGATATGATGCCCGACATCATGTCAGACCTGTTGCAGCATATTCAGGATAACTTCCACGATGCCGAGATCGATCTTGTCGCTCCCCATTTCTTCTCCAAACGGGAGGGGGAATTTCCGAAAGACCGGGCCAAATTCCGTCGCATTCATTCGCTGGATTGAGACGGGAGTGAAAGAAGATAAATTAGCTGAAACGACCCAAAAATTTCCATCTCACGCAACTTTACCCCCTATTTTGAGGGTAGAAATTGGCTGAGACGACCTAAAAATTTCCATTTAACGGAATTTTTGTGTCTTGAAAAGATGTAGTATATTCTTTTATAATTAACTTTGTAATTAATCAAAAAAGCAAAACAATGGTAATAGCACTTCGTCTTAAAAACTTTTTCTCCTTAAAAGAATATGCTACCTTAGATTTTACTGCTGATATTAATCAACGTAATGATAAGGATAATCTGCCGCAGAATCTTATTGATTTTAATGGCGAGAAATATATAAATATAATAGGTGTTTTCGGTAGCAATGCCGCTGGAAAATCTAATATAATCCGTGCGTTGGATTTTTGCCGGAATCTTATCATTTATTCTCATCTTAATAATTTGGAAACGGAGTTTGAATTCTCTCCGTTTAAATTCGGGGATAATCAAATTTCGGAATTTTATATAGACTTCGTTTCCGAGGGAATTGAGTATGAGTATGGTTTCACTATTGATAATCAACAAATCATAAAAGAGGAACTATATTATTATCCTAAAAAGCGAAAAGCGAAGATATTTGTAAGGGAAGGGAGCAATTATTCCTATGGTAAGGGTTTAATATCTCGGCCGGGAGCTGTGGAGGGCAGCACTGGTCCGCGTACACTTTTTTTATCGCAAGCTGCTTCTATGAACCGACAGTTGGCGCAGGAGGTTTATAGTTTCTTTTCAAAAAAAATCATCATAGGGGTGGGTGAAATGGCCATATCATCCATCACCCAAAAGGAATTTGAAGAATACAAAGACGTTATCCTGACTGCGTTGAATGTAGGCGATAGTGATATAGTGGATATAGATTTGGTTGCAGATGTCGATGGTAGGAGGAAGTTATACACATATCATAAAGAAGACCCATCCATTGGATTCGATTTTGACACAGAGGAATCGGATGGAACGAAAAGGTTATTTTTTATTCTCTTTAGATTATTGAAATCTGCTTTTTCAGGTGCTACTATTTTCCTTGATGAGTTTGATCTTAAATTGCATCTTCGATTATCAGAGTTTATTATAGATTTTGTTCGTGCCACACACGTCGCTCAATTAGTATTTACCAGTCATAATGCTGCGCTGATGAGTTCTGAAAATCTTCGTCCTGAACAGATTGTATTGGTTAATAAGGAATCGAATGGGAATTCAGATTTCTTTGCCGTATCGGATTTTAAGGGAGTCGATTCTAAAATAGATATTCAGAAAGCATACTTGCAAGGACGATTTGATGCTGTTCCCTACATAGGCAACCCATATAATATTGTGGAGAAATTTATCGCAAATAATGATGGGAAGAAGATATAAGAAGGAGCGTGAGTTACGCGAAATATTCTTGGTATTCTGTGAAGGGCAGACCGAGAAGGAATATGTAGAGGTGCTGAAGAGATATTATCGTCTTCCTATCACAATCAAAACAAAAGTTAGTGGGGCAAATATAACTCAGCGTTTTGTGAATCAATGTGTCAAAGAATTGGCTTTGACTCCGAATGAGAAATGCAGTATATTTTATATGTATGATGCGGATGTGGAGGCTGTGACAGAGAGATTGACTGGACTGAGAGGAACTGCGGTTCTATCTAATCCCTGTATGGAATTTTGGTTTATTCTTCATTCTAAAGACTTCGTTAAACGCATTAATTCCAGTGATGCAATAAAAGTTTTGGCTCAATCTGGATTATGCTGGAAGAGCTATAAAAAAGGATACCTTTCATCAGAACAACAAAAAATGCTTATTGATAAGAGGCACGACGCTGTAAAACGTGCAAATAAACTGCAATATCCAAACAATCCTTCTTCCAATATTTATAAATTTATTGAATTATTAGAAAGGGTTAAGATTGACTGAAACGACCCAAAAAATTCCATCTCACGCAACTTTACCCCCAATTTTGAGGGTAGAAATGGTCTGAGACGACCTAAAAATCTCCATTTCGTTGTTTGTGACATTTTTCTTATCCGGTGGTGTTTCTCCTCCACCGGATAAGAATAGTTAGCAAAATATTTTGATTAGACGCTCATAAAAAGCAATTTATTCTACAAAATTAAGAGTTTTAATTGGAATCATAAGGAAAAAGAAAAAAGTATATATTTCATAGCATATACCTTTTTCTGATAATCAGATTTCTTTCCCGTTTTCTTAGCGGTAGATGTTCAGGATCTAAGTTATCATCTATCGCCCTGGGCCAGTGTGATGGAAAGATTTTGCGCTGAGAGGATATTTTAGATAAAAAGATTTTGCGCTGAGAGGGTATTTTAGATAAAAAGATTTTGCGCGCATAAAATTTTATGCTTATTTTGCAGGAAAGAATAATCAAGATGACAAAATCAGAACATATCTTTAAAAGAAAAATTTACGATCGCCTTCTGAAATGGAAGTGTGAGGAAGAGGGGCGCACGGCATTGCTAATTGAGGGGGCGCGACGTGTCGGCAAATCAACTATAGCTGAAGAATTTGGAAAAAATGAGTATGAAAGTTATATAGTAATAGACTTTTCAAAGGCATCAAAAAGAGTCAAAGATCTTTTTGATGATTTATCCGATCTTGAAACATTATTCATGCATCTTCAATTTGAATATAAGGTTTCACTCATCGAAAGAAAATCGCTAATAATTTTCGATGAAATTCAATTTTGTCCGAAGGCTCGACAAGCCATAAAACATTTGGTAGCTGACCATAGGTACGATTATATAGAGACAGGATCCTTGATATCTATCAGTAAAAACACTAAAGATATATTGATTCCCAGTGAGGAAGATTATGTTAAGATGAATCCCTTGGATTTTGAAGAGTTTCTGTGGGCAGTAGGAGATACAATTACTTCAAACTTGCTTAGGGATGTGATTGAGAAAAGGACATATAGAAGTATTCCTCATCGAATTTTGATGAAAAAATTTCGCACTTATATGGCGATTGGTGGGATGCCTCAGGCAATTGAGACTTATTTGAATACTAATGACTTGATTAGAGTAGATAAGGTTAAACGAGGCATAATTAATCTTTATCTCTCCGACTTCATCAAAATAGATACGAGTGGGCGGATTAGCAGACTTTACGAAAATATTCCGGCGCAACTGAATAGAAAGGTATCAAGATATATGGTGCATAGTGTAATCGGAGATACCGATGAAAAAAAGGAGGATATGCTTATGTCGGAACTTGCCGCATCAATGACCGTCAATATGTGTTATCATACTGCGGACCCGTCTAATGGTCTTGCTATGGATTTTGATAAAGACTATTTCAAGATCTACACAGCTGATACTGGGCTTTTTGTTACACTTGCTTTTTGGGATAAAGACATTGCCGAGAATGATATATATCTAAAATTACTGTCGGATAAGTTATCGGCAAATCTTGGGTATGTGTATGAAAACATTGTAGCACAAATGATTGTTGCTTCCGGAAGGAAACTATTTTATTACACGTTCCCTTCGGAAAACCGCCATCTTTACGAGGTGGATTTTCTTATCAGCGGAGGCGGCAAAGTTATTCCGATTGAAGTTAAATCTTCGGGTTACAAAACTCATAAATCTCTTGATATGTTTTGTAATAAGTATTCAAGTAAAATGAAGCATCCGCTTGTCTTGTCAACAAAAGAATTTCATAAAGAGGGAGACATTACATATTTACCCATCTATCTTTTCCCGTTCTATATGTAAATGTGCTAAATACAAGTCCGTTTTACATTTATCTGCAATTGATTTTGATGTAAATTGAAAACACTTGTTCTCTTGATTATCTACAATACATGCGCCCGGTCGTAGCAATATCGAAGAGATTATTGCTTATTACGATTGGAAGGATAGAAAACGAAGTTAGTAATTGCATCAGCTTCTGTCTATGCAACAGAACGCTTACGCCTATCGAAGAGCCGAGTCAAATCTGAAGAAGATTGATGACGGGTCTTTTCTTTTTTGAGGGTATGAAAAAAGCTCACCCGGTAAAGAGTGAGCTCTCTCGATAGATACTATAGTGTGTAAAATTCGCCATATTTATCGTCTAAATATTGGAGCCGCTAGTTGTGTTATTCCTGTAGTTTGATTACCAACCTTGAATATACCTTTTATATACCCTTCCATTGCTGAGTATTCACTCGTAACGGAAATAGTAAAGTTCCCTTTATTAAGAATGTCAAGGATCTTTAAACATTCTTGAGAGGTGTAACCAAGTGTAAGATATAAATCATCATTGCTTGCCCCACAAGGAATCTCGAAAACCTTACCACTAGCTAACTTAACCAAAACTGTATTAATAGTAAGAAACTCTATATGTTGACCATACTTTACCAAGTTTATACGAATATTGGGGTAGCCAGTTTTGGGAAAAGCATAAACCTCAAATACAATTGAGCCCTTTTCACCGTTTATAGTCCCCTGTACCTCGGTAATGAATACAGGATGATTAGGCCTTTCCTCTCCAAAGGCATCTATAGTAGAGTATCTTTTCCAATCTTGTGGAGTAGCATTAACATATGTCCCTACACACATGACTGTAAGAATCACAACCACTATTCTTAAGTAAAAGTTCTTAATTTCCATCATACTCATCTAAGCTATGAACTGAATTTTCATCTGTGGGTTGTGCTGGCGCGTTATAGGTAGGTGCTACATATTCTTCGCTGGGTGCCCCGTCATAATTTTCAGTAGTAGCTTCGGAATATTCCGTTTCATCAGATGATTCTGGAACTTCGATGATTTCAGAGACTTCCACGACCGATGCGCTGTCATTTGCCTCATTTGTCTCTTTGCTTTGGTTTGAGCAGCTCATTTCGAATAACATTGCGGGAACTGTCAACAAAAGAAAAAAAGGTTTTAATCTTTTCATAGTTTTTTGTTGTCGCCTCCTGATTCCCTAATTCGGCGGTTAGTGATATAAAAAGAAAAGAGGGGAATTCATCTTACCTCTATCATAGTTACATCAGGCTCGCCAAAGCCTACAGACTGAATGATATATGAGGGTAGAATAAACTGCCCCTCTGAATTGCGTATATGGAGATACGACAACTATAGTCGCATCAGCAGATACTACAAAACAGAAAGAGCGTCTAATCTCACTCAATCTCAGTCTGTTAATTGAATTGGCGATTCGATGTAACTGAGAAAGAAAGCTTGACACTTTTCTTATCCGGCGGTATTTCTCCTCCACCGGATATTGCAAAGTTAGCAAAATATTTTGATTAGACGCTCATAAAAAGCAGTTTATTCTACAAAATTAAGGAATTTGATTATTCCAGACATGGAAATTTCAGATAACCTTACGGACTATTGTTATTACAACCTTTATCCTGTAATAATTGGAAGTATTTTTCTTTCCACGATGACAGTTCCTTCTCCATGTCTTTTAGTTCCATTCTTAGAGTTTGAAGTTCTGATCGATGTTGATGTTCAAGTTTATTAAAATTTAATGTGTTTTCCAAAATCTTCTCTGCCATCTCCCGCTCTTTTTCAGCCAGTCTCTTATTCTTTTTTGCAGCCATAAAATATCCTCCAAGAATAAATGCAACCCCTATAATAGGTGAAAGAATAGGAAGGGTTGAAGATAGCTGATCCAGAAGACTCATATGAATTGCCAGCATTACACTACATATATTTTGAAAAACGAGGTTGCCCATAATTGGTCTTTTATTAATAATAGAGTCTTTACTCCAATAATGGGGCAAATATATTACAAAAAATTCCAGATTGTCTTTTAAGTATTGTTTTTTGAATTTTGAAGAATGTAAAAAAGTGGACATAATTGATAAACTCTCAATATATTACATAGTATTCGCAAGAAAAATCGAGATTAATATGAGTCCATAGAGGAAAAGGAAAAGGCATACGACTTTTGTCGCATACCCTTGCTTATAATCAAATCTCGGATCCATTCTCGTAGCGGTAGATGTTCAAACTTTCAGTTGTCATCCACTGGCAGTCTTTGAGTCTGAAACCATATTTATCTTCGAGAGTGCTGAGGAATGATTCAAAATCCTCATATCCCTCTGATTCTTTTTTCTCTTCTCCAAACTATTCCAATGTTTGCAAGATTGGAATAGTTTGGTTATGGTGATCGGGTAAATTGTAAGTTAAAATCAGGCAGGACTTGAGTGCTCGTCTATCATTTTCTGAAAATCGTTGTCCCAACCGGCCATTAATTTTGAGGGGGGAGGTAAGCATAAATCTTGTTGCTGTGGCCACCAGAATCATGATCAAATGGAACGGACCGATGGGCCACGCCAGATTCTTCTTTTAAATAACGGCTAAAAGTAATAAAATATACCTACTTTTAGCCGTTATTCGATTTATTTTATATCTTTGCCGGAAAAATGAGATTATGATTATCGGACGCAAAGAAGAAATAGCCAAACTTAAGAGAGCCTATCATTCCGAATATTCGGAATTTGTTGCAGTTTATGGGAGAAGGCGTATTGGAAAGACATTTCTTATTAGGGAGACATTCAAAGATGGTTTTACATTCCAGTACAGCGGAGTATTCAAGGCAAGCAACAAAGAACAACTGGAGTTGTTCCATAAAAGTCTCCTTGAACAAGGTTTAGACCCCTCTGAGGATGCTCCCAAAAGCTGGTTCGATGCTTTCTATCTATTAGAACATCTTATCAAGAAGTCCACTGAACCCCGTAAGGTAATATTTCTTGATGAACTTCCATGGATGGATTCCCGTAATTCCCGATTTATTCCCGCATTTGAACACTTCTGGAACGGATGGGCTTCTGCACGAAAAGATATACTCCTTATTATCTGCGGCAGCGCAACATCATGGATTATTAACAAAATATTTCGGAATAAAGGTGGTCTGTACAACCGAGTTACATTCAAAATAAGACTTAAACAGTTCTCATTATATGAATGTGAAGAACTTGTGCAGGCTCTGAGATTGCCATTTAACCGCAATATGATCATCGAGGGCTATATGGTCATGGGTGGAGTACCTTTCTATTGGACTAAGTTAGCGAAGAATATGAGTATGGGGCAGAATATCAACAATCTCTTCCTTAACGAGGAAGGAGAATTACATAATGAGTTCCGATACTTATATTCTTCCATGTTCAATACTCCGGAGAAATATATAAAGGTTGTCGAGGCACTATCCGGCAAACAATCCGGATTAACCCGAGATGAAATTATTTCCAAGGCATCACTTAGCAACAATGGACACATAAGCCAAGTATTGGAAGATCTGATAGAATGCGGTTTTGTACGGAAGTACTGCCATACAGGCAAACACCTAAAAGATGCTTTGTATCAACTGATGGACTGCTACACGCTCTTCTATTATCAGTTCGTGAGATTGGCACATGGTGTTGATGAGGAATACTGGGTAAGGAAGATGCAAACTCCTACATATAATACATGGTGTGGAATCGCCTTTGAAAGAATCTGCCTTTTACATACAAGACAGATAAAGTCTGCCATAGGTATCTCCGGAATTTTGGCAAACCTCTACTCATGGTTTGTCAAGAAGAATGAAGACCATCCCGGAGTTCAGATAGATCTTATCATCGATAGGGCGGACAATGTAATCAATATTTGTGAAATGAAATATGCACCAGATGGATATCGTCTTACAAGCAGCGAATTAACTAAGATCCGAAATCGTCTAAGCGTGTTCAAACTATATATTCCTCGCAAAAAATCCGCGCAGCCTGTCCTTATCACATCAAATGGAGTAATCCAAAATAACAATTCTTTTGAGATTCCTCTTCAAGTTACGGGAGACCAATTATTTCAGCCATAGCCATAGGATATACAAGATTGCAACAGTCTGGAATATATCGGGAGTCTTGCGAGGGTCAATTAGAGTTCTGATAAAAAGAAAAATTGAGAACCAACTGTTATGCTGATTCCCAATTTTCTGTCGGGGTGAGGCGACTCGAACGCCCGACCTCTACGTCCCGAACGTAGCGCGCTAACCAACTGTGCTACACCCCGAATCTTGTTTGCGACTGCAAAGTTAATAATTCTTTTGCAGAATAGCAATATATTTGTATAATTTCTTTTATAAACAAGATTATATGAATGGATTTAAAAATTTATTATCTTTGCTAAATAATAAGGAAGTTGTTTAAGCGACCTCACAAACAGTCAGTAAATTATGGCGAACAGAATAAAATATCCTATAGGACAGCAAGATTTCAAAACCCTCCGCATGCGCGATTGCGTATATGTGGATAAGACTCGTTTTATAGAGAAGATAGTTCATGAAGGGAGCCAGTATTATTTTTTGGCTCGCCCCCGACGTTTCGGCAAGAGTCTGTTCCTCTCCACCCTCCAGTATTTTTTTGAAGGTCAGCGAGAGTTATTCAAGGGCTTATATGTGGATTCAATTAATTGGAGATGGGAAAAATATCCTGTATTGCATCTTGATCTCAATACATCTCGTTATGATGATCCGGGAATGCTAAAAGGAGCACTTGACCGTATTTTTCGAAATTGGGAAGAACAGTATGAAGTAGAGGTAAAGGATACGGATTATTCGCAAAGATTTGCCACCATAATAAAAATTGCACATGAAAAGACAGGGATGCCGGTGGTGATTTTAGTAGATGAATATGATAAGCCTCTTGTAGGAAATCTGAGCAACAATGATAACTTTGACAATTACAAGAAGGAATTGGCCTCCCTCTATTCCAATTTCAAGAGCAGTGCGGAGCATATTCGTCTTGTTTTTCTGACAGGGGTGAGCAGGTTCAGTAAACTCAGTGTCTTTTCCGACCTAAATAACCTGAATGATATAACGTTTGATGAGGGCTTTTCCGATATTTGCGGCATAACAGAAAATGAACTTTCTGATAATTTTGGCATAGGGATTGAGGAACTTGCGGATAAGTCGGGCGTATCCTTTTTAAAGGCATGCGATGAATTGAAAAGGAATTATGATGGATATTGCTTCACAAAATACGGTAATTTCATCTATAATCCTTGGTCACTGTTGAATTGTTTGGATAAAAGAGAGATAGCTAATTATTGGAATGAGACTGGTATTCCGACGTTACTTGCGGAGTCGCTCAAGAGGGTTAATGCTGATCTTGAGAAGACATTCAATTCGTATTGCACCGAGGATGACCTTAAGGGTCTTGATCTCTTAAATCCCAATCCATTGGCTTTGCTTTTCCAGACAGGATACCTAACTATAAAATCCTATAATCCCAAGATACGACGCATCCGGCTCGGGTTGCCGAATAATGAAGTGAAGAAGGGCTTTCTGAATGTCTTGCTCCCTTACTATGTGAGATGCAAGCATGCTATGTCTAATCAGGTTGTAGATGATATTGTGATTAATTTTATTTTGGGCAAGCCTGACAAAGCTATGGAGGCTTTGCAGGCATATTTCGCAGGTATCGATTTCAAGTTGAAAATTGAAAACGAGAATAATTTTCACAATGCTTTTTTTCTTCTTATCGATCTTATCGGGTTGGAGGCCACGGCGGAAGCGCATACGTCAGACGGGAGTATAGACATTACAATCAAGACCGATGACTATATCTACATTATTGAATTAAAGTATGATCATTCAGCCGAAGACGCTCTACAACAGATTAAGGAGAAGAAATACGCCCGCCCCTATCAGACAGATTCGCGCGGAATAGTGGAGATAGGGGTTGCCTTCTCTTCAAAGACACGGTGTATAGAGGATTGGAAGATTGTAAACTACAAACAAAGTTTACGCTTATAATCGAAACTTTCGATAATCTTTATAAAAGTTTGCGCTTATAATCGATAAATTTGAGACTTTTCTTGTTTTTTTCGATTATAAGCCGTAGCTTTGCGGAAAATAACAAAGAAAGAGATGAAGATAATTGAACGGCCAATTTATATACAGCGTATTATAAGACAACTGAATCGGGGAATGATTCTGGTTTTAGTGGGTCAACGACGTGTAGGAAAGAGTTTTATTTTAAAGTCAATTTCCCAATGGTTGAGTAAGCATAAACCGGAAGCTAATATCCTTTTTATAGATAAAGAGTTTAATGATTATAGTTTTATCTCAACCTCCGAAGACCTATATCATCACGTCATAGATAAACTTCCTGCAGGTGGAGACAATTATCTGCTGATTGATGAAGTGCAGGATATTGATGGATATGAAAAAGCCTTGAGGAGTCTCTATGCCGAGGAAAGATGTCAGATTATTGTGACAGGAAGTAATGCCTACATGTTTTCTTCTGAAATTGCGACCAAATTCGCTGGACGTTATATCGAGATTCCCATTAGAAGCTTAAGTTATGAAGAATTTTTGACTTTCCATCACATAGACGATAGTAATGAATCTTTGATAAAATATTTGCAGTTTGGGGGGATGCCGGGATTGGTTAATTATGAATTCGATGAAATTCCGGAGATACGGGCCTACCTTCAGGGAGTGATTAATACTGTGGTTGTTAAAGACATTGTGGCGCGTGAACAAATCAGAAATTTCAGATTGCTTGAAAATCTGATTACTTTCCTTGCTGACAATGCCGGACAATTAGTATCAATCAACAGTATCGGAAAGTATCAGAAATCGCAAGGCACAGCGGTGACAAACGATTCTATTTCCCGATATCTTAAATCTATTTGCAGCGCCCTGATAGTAGATTCAGTGAGTCGCTATGATATTCATGGGAAACGATTGTTTGAGATGGTGGATAAATATTATTTCAGTGATCACGGACTAAGAAATATCATAGTCAATGAATTACCCAATATTTACGGAAGCATTGAAAAAATACTGGAAAATGTGGTGAGGCACCATCTGTTGATATTAGGTTTTGAAGTCTATGTGGGGGTGCTCCCTTCGGGAGAAATTGACTTTGTGGCTAAGAGAGGAGAAGAAACTATGTACTTTCAAGTTGCATATCGCTTAACTGGTGAGGAAACAATAAAAAGAGAATTTGGCAATCTTCAAATGATAAGGGATGCTTTTCCTAAATATGTTGTTACTATGGAAGAGATTACGGGTCCCCTTAAGGAATATCCGGGAATACGGCATATTCACTTAAGGGAATTCCTCAAAATGAGATTCCGGGAATAGCTCCAAGCCGGAAGCTTAGTCTGATTCCACAATCTCATCCTTGCTATGTGTAGAGAGCCATGCCTGGGCCATGAACGGGTTGCGGGCGGCTTCGCGGGGATAGTTGGAGGAGTCGGAGAGACATTCGTCACACCAATGGCCGCCTAAAAGGATGGTGGCAGGGGAGGCCTTGAACCTGTGGCCGAATGCACATTCCCATTCAAGGGGGATGTAAAGGTCACCGGTAGCCATTTCTTCCGACAGGCATCTGCCTCCACGAAATTCAGCCGCTTTCTTCATATCATCAATATTCAGCTCCGACAACGGTTTTGATTCATCATAACCGTGGGAGAGGTATGTTTCCTCCATTGAGGGGGGCGCGAGTGGAAATTCGTTCCAGGCAGGGATGTTGGCGTAATCCTGACGGCTTTTGAAATAAGATTGGATCTTTGCTTCATTGCCGTCGCGAAACCAGCCTAAAGTTCCCAACCCTTTTTTCTTGGCAATCTGCTTCATTCCCCATTTTATGAGGGATGACGGCACCACTCCGGCCAATTTGAAATAAGCCGGAAGCTGAGAGGCCATGAAGCTGAAATAGTTATCGGGAGTGGTGTTCGAACGGAATGGCACCATCTTTTCGAGAAGGTCGGAATCGGAAAACCATGCGCCATGGAAATTGCGCGTGGCGAACCAGTTTGTTTCGAATATCTTCTCGGGAGCAGGGCATGAGAGGGTGTTGAGGAGCTGTTGTTCAAACTGATAGTTAGTTAGCCTGAACGGCTGTCCGGAGCCTATGTTGTAGAAACGGCGCCAGAAATCTTTCGGAAGCTCGCGCAGTTCAAACTTATTGCATAGGTTGGCCAGGAGTCTTGCAGATTCTTCAACTGTGGTCCATTCGAGCACACCGGCCAATGGCACATGGAAAGTGATCGGATCGGTGCCGTTGAAGAGCAGGGCAGGGTATAATATGCCTGTCTGGCGGAGCGATACCCATCTTTTCAGTCCCGATTCAGCCAGCATGCGTTCAGCCTTTATTTTTGAGAGGGCATACATGTCATGGTTGGCAGGGACCATAGGGTCGCCCGTGCGGCACCAGTGTTGAGGTGCCTCCCTCGGCCCATATTGCGAAACAGAACCAATATACACCACTGCCGGCTGGCGCGATGCAGGCACGCCTAAGGCGGAATCCACGATATTCTGCATCCCCTTTATGTTCACATCCAAGGTCACCTCCGGAAAGTAATCAGCCTTAGGAGAGACCATGCCTCCAACGTGAAGCACAATGTCGGCACCATCCACACCCTTCTTCACAGCCTTGGGGTCGCGGAGGTCGCCCCATATCATCTTCACACGTGAAAGGTTGATATATGGCGCGAGCTTCTTTCTGTTCTTCTTTGAGTCGCGGGCAAGGAGAGTTATTTCGGGTTTATGAGAGAGACGAATCAGCGCTTTCAGCGTGGCAAAACCCATTGTGCCTGTGGCGCCTGTCAGAAAAATTTTCATCACTTAATCGTATAAAGACAAACAAACAGCGACGATACGCCAATTATTATCCAAAGAAGAATAGCCTGGATGAGGGGCTTGGCGCCTACTTCCTTAATCACTTTAAGGCTTAGGCTCGCGCCGATTGCAAAGAGGACAGCAATAAGGGCCTGCTTTGCGATAGCGACTATTCCCGGATATATTGTATCGGTGAACAGGAGGAACGACTTGGGAGTGTAGGTGTTGATAATCATCGCCACCACAAAAAGGAGTATGAACCAAGGAATTGAAATCTTGGCTTTCCCTTCTCCCCCTCTGATGTCATTGCGGAAATACCACATAGTGAAGAAAGCAAGGGGTATGATCCAGAGGGCGCGTGTGCATTTGATGAGAGTGGCAAGTTCGCAAGCTTCCGGACTATATGCGGCTCCGGCACCCACCACGGAACTCGTGTCGTGGATGGCTATTGCCGCCCACGTTCCGAATTGGGCGTCGCTCATGTGAAAGAGATGGCCCAACGGGGGGAAGATGAAGAGGGCTATGGCATTGAGGATGAAAATCACGCCGAGAGAAACGGCCATATTCTTCTCATTCGCCTTGAGCACGCCCCCGACGGCAGCGATGGCAGAGCCTCCGCATATAGCGGTTCCGGATGATATCAGATAGGAAGCCTTGTTGTTGATTTTAAGGGCTTTCCCAAGCCAGATGCCTGCAATCATGACCACCACGACAGAAACGATGGTGAAAAGCATGCCGTCAGCACCCGATTTGAGGCTCTGCTGTAGATTCATGCCGAATCCGAGTCCAACCACTGAAGCCTGAAGGAGATATTTGGAAAGCTTTTTATTAAATTTAGGGAACGGAGTGCCGAAAACGAGTGCGAACACGAGCCCTAAGAAAAGAGCCGTGGGAGCGCCTATCACCTCAACGCCCCATATCATCTTGAATGGAAAAAGCATCAGCACTAAAAGGATCCAGTAAAGAGGGCGTCCTAATGTTGCTAATGAGTAATTTTTGGAATTTGCCATTTTAAAAATGCGATCTAAAAGATATTTGTTTGAAAAGTTTCCCCCTCCCGTTGCAAAATTAAACCATTTAAGTTAAATTTGCAAATTGAACAATAGAACATATCAACAGACACGAAAAAGTGAAGATACATCACGAAGGAACCAACATCCTCATATTGTTGTTTATAGTATTGGGCGTGCTCAACATTCCGGTATGGCTGTTTTTGCCACCCTACGTGTTGCCGGCTCTCTTTACGGGGCTTTCGGTGACAGTGTATCTCTTCGTGTTCAATTTCTTCAGGTGTCCGATAAGGCATTATCGTGGCGAGCGGAAGAACCATGTGGTGAGCTCCGTGGATGGGAAGGTTGTTGCCGTGGAGAGAGTGTATGAAGGGGAATACCTCAAGGGAGATGCCATAATGCTGTCTGTTTTCATGTCTCCTCTCAATGTCCACGCCAACTGGTATCCGGTGGATGGGGAAGTGGAATATGTGAAACATCACCGCGGGCGATTCTTCTCGGCTTATCTCCCGAAAGCGAGCGTGGAGAATGAACGGAGCACCGTGGGGATTCTTTGTGATGACGGCAACCGGATCACAGTGCGTCAGATTGCTGGGGCAATGGCCCGAAGGATTGTAACCTACGCGCGAAAGGGACACAAGGCTTCAATCGACGAGCATCTCGGCTTCATAAAATTTGGCTCGAGGGTTGACCTCTACCTCCCGGTGGATTGTGAAATCTTAGTTAAGATAGGCGACCTCACCCGAGGAGGATTGACACCCGTGGCGAAACTTAAAGAGAAATCCTGATTGCGGTGGCGATACTTAAAAAGAAATAGAGTTGTTTTGAATACGATAAAAAAAAATATACCCAACAGCATCACCTGCCTGAACATTCTGGCGGGTTTGCTGTCTATTGTGTGTTCGATAAAGGGGGAATCCCCTCTGTGGGGGCTGAGAGGATATGAATGGGGCTACATATTCATTGGAATAGCCGCAGTTGCGGATTTTCTTGACGGCTTTTGCGCCCGTTTGCTTCATGCTTACTCCGAGATGGGGAAAGAGCTCGACTCATTGTGCGATTTGGTGAGCTTCGGGGTTGCGCCGGCTTTTGCCGTGTATGCCTGTATGGATGCAAACGGAGAGGAATGGATGAAATGGCTTGCATTGCTGATTCCGGTTGCCGGTGCGCTGCGGTTGGCAAGATTCAATGTCGATACGCGGCAGACAGTCAATTTCATAGGCTTGCCTATCCCTGCCAATGCGATCTTCTGGATTGGCTACACCTCAATGGTATATGCCGGCTCTGGATTGTTGGCTAACCCCTGGGTTTTCGTGATTGCCGTGCTTCTTGAAAGTTGGCTGATGGTAAGCCCGCTCCGCCTCTTTTCCCTCAAATTCAAGACATGGGGATGGAAAGGGAATGAATTCCGCTGGCTTCTGATAATCACGGCTGCAGCGCTTATATTCTGTATGGGAGTGCCGGGACTGATGTGGCTGATAATAGTATATGTGGCCTACGGAATTTTTGATGGCACAAGAAAATGAAGATAGGTTGAGTTAAATTTAAGGTAAAAAGGATAGAGATAGAATAGATGGGATTTTTTATTGCTATATTGATAATACTCCTCTTGCCCTTGATTTTTCCCTACATCGGGAGATGGATCAAGAGCTATGCCATGGGCAAGATGGAAGACAATATGCGCAGGATGATGGGGATGCCTACGCGTGCCGAGGAGAAACGTGCGCGCAAGGAGCAGGCCCGCACAGAGCGTGATTCAAGGAGAGATGAAGAAAGAGTGGGAGCACGCAGATATGGTTTCCGCGGTCGCGGACGCAATCATAATGTGGGGAATCCGGCAGAAGATATAAGGATGATGCGTCTCTATGCTGAAGATGTGGAATTTGTGGAGATAAGGGAATATTCGGCCGACATACAGTTCGAACAGGATGCAGAGACGGGACGTGTGAAGATAACCGTGGAGGAACAGATGTCGGATGCGGAATTTGTGGTGATAAAATAAAATTTAAATTAACAGATGCAGGCGTATGAAACAGGGAAAGACATTATATGTGAGTGATCTCGACGGCACGCTCCTGCAGCCCGATGCACGTATCTCGGATCGTACCCTTTCGATGCTTAACGAGGCTATCTCAAAAGGCGCGCTCTTCACTATAGCCACAGCCCGCACTCCTGCCACTGTGGCATCGATAATAGAAAATCTTGATCTGAGACTTCCTGCCGTCGTGATGACAGGCACTGCCTTATGGGATAAGAACAGCAACACTTACTCCGATGTGAAGTTTATGGCGGATAAGCCCGTTAAGGAGCTTGTGAATATCTATCGGGCCACTCATTACCCGACTTTCCTTTACACATTGCGTCAAGATATGATTCACATCTATCATCTTGGCCCATTGTCGGAGATTGAAAGGAATTTTATAGAGGAGAGGAGGCACAATTTTGCGAAAACTCTCCATATCCCGGCCAACGGTGAGTCCGAATTGCCCGACTACCTTGGCGACACCGTGCTTTTCTACGGCATGCAGCCTGATGCCAAGACCGAAGAAGTGTTCAAGCTCACCTCAAAGGTGAAGGATGTGCGGGTTCAGAAATATCATGATTTCTATGGCCCGGAGATAGGCATCCTCGAGGCATTCTCGCCGTTGAGCACAAAGGCTATCGCCATACGCGAGATTGCCTCCCGATTAGGGGTGGAGAGAATCGTCACCTTCGGCGACAACCTCAACGACATCCCGATGCTTGAACTTGCCGATGTGGGCGTTGCGATGGAGAACGGCGTGGATGAAGTGAAGGCTGTTGCCGACATCGTGATAGGACGCAACACCGAAGATGCAGTGGCAAAATTCATTCTCGATGATATGGGTATTGACCGAGGAGGTGAACAATGAATATAAGCCTTTACGACCGTCGCCGTTCCGGAAGAATGATAATGATAGCAGTATCTGCTATTGCTGTCATAATCTTTCTGCTAATAAGCAATAATCTTGTGAAGGAGCTTGCTCAGCAGGAGCGCGAAAGGATGAATATATGGGCGCAGGCCACTGAGCGAATAGCGGAAGCGGGGATAGACACCGACATAGAATTTATGCTTGCCATCATCTCTCAGAATAATTCCATACCTGTCCTTACGTGCGACCGCAATTTCAACATATCGGAATTCCGTAACTTCGATTTGCCCGATAAAAGCGAACGCGACAAATCGCTCTATGTGGAGTTGAGCGAGAAAAACAGGGAATATCTGTCGGGAAGGCTTAAAAAAGCGGTGGGGCATAAGACAATAGAGGAGCTTGTGGCCGACAATTCCCACTTCATAGAGATAAAATATATCGGAGGAGAGAAGCAATATATATATTATGAGGACTCCAATCTTCTGAAGAGCATAAGCATATATCCCTATATCCAGATGATTGTTATGATTATCCTCACCCTCATCATATATATGGCTGTAGTCTATACCAAGCGAGCGGAGCAGAACCGGGTATGGGCCGGCCTTTCGAAGGAGACAGCTCATCAGTTAGGCACTCCCATCTCATCCCTCATGGCATGGACCGAATATCTTCAGGCCATCGGAACCGACAAGGAGATAACAGATGAGATTGACAAAGATGTGAAGAGGCTTTCCGTCATAGCCGACCGCTTTTCGAAGATAGGGTCGCAACCTGAAATCGAGTTCGACTACCTTAACGAAGTGGTGCGCAAATCATTGGAATATATGAAGAGCCGTGTGTCGGGGAAAGTGAAGATAGAGATGCACATTTCCGAAGATGACCATGGTGTCAATGTTAGCCGTCCGTTGCTCGAATGGGTGATGGAGAATCTCACGAAGAATGCCGTGGATGCCATGCAAGGGGAGGGTGAACTTCACATAACCACCGGAGCGGAAAAAGGGATTGTATGGATTGAGGTGCGCGACACAGGGAAGGGGATAGCCAAGAAAAATTTCAAGACAGTGTTCAATCCGGGCTACACCACCAAGAAACGCGGCTGGGGCCTTGGCCTTACGCTCGTGAAGCGCATAATAGAGGAGTATCACGGAGGAAAGATATTCGTCAAGGAGAGCGAGCTTGGCAAGGGGACCACCTTCCGAATCGAGCTGCGTGCCGCGGGAGGCGACAAGAGATGAAAAGGGGAGTTCGAGGAGGCGCAGGGAGTCGCTTAACGTTTAATTTTGAGAACTTACGCGATACCTGGCTCTTATACACCACTCCGCGCCCCCGCGGCAAGAGGGAATGTGGGATGCCGGGGT
>CAMWXH010000005.1 GCA_947178165.1 uncultured Porphyromonadaceae bacterium
GCAGGAAACTCCGGCTGAGACATCTGAATCAGCTACCGACAAAGCAATAGAGACACTGACCGGAAAGAAGAGGCCGGTCTGGAAAACGGAAATTAAACCTAATCAGGCGGTCGGTGATTTGTTCGGCGGCCTGTTTGATGAACCTGTAAGCAACAATGAGCAAAAGGAAACTGAGTTACGATCTCGCCCCGGCACTGGAGAGCGAGAAGAGGGACACAAACCTCGACAGGATGAACCGGTGGGAACGAGCCAACGGAATGAAGATGGAGGAACTGACGGAGGAGGAATGGCTGGACGTGGTGGAAGCGATACTGTGCCTGACCCCGGACGAGGCAGTGCAGTATCTCCAATACCTTCAGAACATGCCGTAAAGGATCAAAAGACAAACCGGGCGAACAAACCGGGCGACAATGGGGGTGAGAAGACCTCACTGCGTTCGGACCACAATCAAGATTTGGAAAGGCTACCGGAGGCTGAGAGAAAGAATACGCACAACAATCGGGCTGAGCGAGGCATTGACTATGCCCCGAAAGGTGTTGACGCAAGGATCAGAGCCAACATCAAGGCGATAGAGCTTGCACAGGAGTTGATTGAGAGCGGGTCGGAGGCCGACAGCCAAGATATGGCCGTACTTCGACAGTTCAGCGGTTGGGGAGGTCTCGGAAAGGCCTTTAATGATGATGGCTATTCAATGCAGATTAAGAAGCTACTCGGAAGCGCATACGAAGATGCAGTGAAAAGCCGCAAATCGGCGTACTACACACCGTCATACATCATTGATACCATGTGGGACATAGCGCGAGCTATGGAATTCAAAGGCGGCAACGTACTTGAAGGCTCAGCAGGTATCGGCAATATTCTGGGACTTATGCCGCAGGATATGAGCGAAAGGAGCAATATCCATGCCGTTGAGTATGACAGCACCACTGGAGGCATATTGTCGCTTCTGTATCCTGACGCTAAAGTGGATATACAGGGATTTGAGGCCACCAAGATACCTAACGGCAGTGTCGATCTCTCTATAACCAATGTTCCTTTCATAACAGGTTGGAATGTAGCCGACACAAGCGGCGACAAAGATTTGTCACGCAAATTCAGGGATATTCATGATTTCTGCATAGCAAAGAACATCCGAAAACTAAAGCCCGGTGGTATCGGCATATTTATCACATCAAGCGGAACGCTCGACAATTCCGACAAACTCCGGGCATGGATTACAAACGAGGGCGCATCAGATGTTGTCGGAGCCTTCCGAATGAATAACCAGACATTCGGAGGCACAGGAGCAACATCTGACATAATAGTCGTGCGCAAACGCATCAACGGCCAGAAGTCGCCCCATGCCATCGACGTGAGCGAAGTAACCGGCGCACGCATAGCCGAGTATGACACCGGAGAGGTTAAGAAAGAGAAAGGCAAGGAAGTTCCGGTAGTCAAGACCTATCCGATGAGCTATAACAAATATTTCTTCGAACACCCTGAAAATATGGCCGGAGAAATGATGTTTAACTTTGAGAAGGGCGAGACATTCCAGCCAACAAGCCGCGCACTCTTTCCTGTCAAGGGCAAGGATCAGGCCGCTATGCTGAAAGAGTGGGCAGGGCGATTCTCCGACATGGATTTTGAGGCATCACACGAAGACAAACCTGCCTACGCACCTAACTATGATTCTGTAGGGAATGAGGTCAAGACCGGCTCCATGATTGTAGATAGCAAGGGAAGGCTATGCACCAATATGAACGGCACAGCGGTCCCTGTAATGGGCAGCACGCCTACCGGTTACAGCAAAATGAGTCCTGAGCAGAAAGCGAAGGTAGATGCAGAACGTGTAGAGAAATTCAACCGGACCAAAATAAAAGGACGCACCCGTCAGCAATGCCTCAAGGATTACAACGAATTGAAGAAGGCTCTTGCTGATGTGTTGCAGTATCAAACAGAGAATGCAGATAATGAAGGCCTGGAGCCTCTTCTAAAGAAGCTCAACCAGACATTTGACCGTTTCGTCGGCATGTATGGTAATCTTCACAAGAATACACAGCTTGCATGGTTGAGAAATGATGTTGATTATCCGTCTATCCTTGCTCTGGAATCCTTCGAAGAAAGACCCAACGCAGAAGGAGAGAGAATAAGGACATACGGAAAGACCGACATCTTCTCTCAGCGCGTAGTCGAAAAAGAGGTAGCACCTAAGCCTGAGAACGTCAAGGACGGAATCATAGCAAGCATCTATATGACCGGACGTATAGATTTGCCCTATATCTCCGAAGCTCTTGGTCGTTCTCCGGAAGAAGTAAAGAAGGAAATCATATCTTCCGGACTTGGGTTTGAGAATCCCAACACTACCGATCTTGAAGTGAGCTATGAGTATCTATCAGGCAATGTCCGGGAGAAACTTCGTCAGGCACAGGATAACAACGAGGACGGACGCTATACCCCCAATATAAAAGCTCTGGAGAGAGTAGTACCGATGAATATACCGGCGCACCTCATAGAGTTTTCTCTTGGCTCTTCATGGATCACGCCTAAACTTTACGAGGATTTCATAAAAGAGCGAACCGGCGTAAGCGTAAGGCTGAAGAATGCCGGTGGCACTTGGTTTGTCGGCACTCCTGAAACCGGGACAAATACTGAACTTAACCGTTCGCAGGGCATATTCAGTGAAATGTTCAAGTCTACCATATTCGGGCATCAGCTTATGGAGGCAGCTATCACTAACCGGTCCATTACGGTTTCTCGCACCTACAAGCACAGCGACGGTTCGTCGGAGACGGTGACCGATAAGGACGCGACACAGGCATGTGCAGCAAAGATAGATGAGATACGTCAGGACTTCAAGGACTGGGCGCGTCAGCGTATGCAGCAAGATCCAGAAATGTCAGATGAAATAGAGCGCATCTACAATGAGAAGTTCAACAATTATGTAGCTCGTAACATTCCCGAAGAATTTATACCTGAACACTTCGGAGGTGCGGCACATGTCGTAAACGGCAAACCGTTTAAACTCCGTCCCCATCAGGCTAAGGCTGTCATACGAGGTACAATGCAATCTCAGTTGCTTGCACATGAGGTCGGCACAGGAAAGACCTACACCCTCATCAGCACCGCAATGGAAATGCGCCGTCTCGGTACAGCCAGAAAGCCGATGATCGTCGTACAGAACGCAACCGTCGGGCAATTTGTGGAAAGCGCGAAAGCCCTATATCCCAATGCCCGTATCCTTACCATTGAAGAAGCTGACCGCACATCAGAAGGCCGAAAGAATTTCTATGCAAAAATCAAGTACAACGACTGGGATATGATTGTTGTTCCGCAGTCTGTATTTGAGCGTATCCCGGACAGCGAAGAGCGTCAAATCAAATTCATTCAGGATAAGATTGAGGAGAAGCTGAAAGTGTTGGAGGATATGAAAGAGGAAGATCCGGACGGCAAGAGTATGATTGTGCGTCAGGCAGAATCAGAACTTGAAAAGAGCCGTGAGGAACTTAACAAGATTACTCAGGAACTGGAGGAGAAGCGCGGAAAGAAGAAAGAGAAGGATGAGAAGCGTGAAGCCCAGACAAAGCACAATGCGGAAGTTCGTGCAATGGAAATGCTCGACCGTGAGACAGATGATGTTGAAAACTTCGACGAAATGGGCATAGATGCTATTCTCGTAGATGAGGCTCACGAATATAAGCACCTCGGTTTCTCGACTGCCATGCAGCGTGGAGTTAAAGGCGTTGACCCTTCATATTCAAAAAAAGCGCAGGGGGTTTACCTGAAAACCCTCGCGGTCAAAGAGCGTAGCAATGGCCGCAACGCGATTTTTGCCACCGGTACGCCTATATCTAATACCGCAGCAGAGATTTGGACATTCATGCGCTATCTCTTAGACCCGGACATGATGAAGGAGTATGGCATTTATTACTTTGATGATTTTGTCCGTAATTTCGGTAACCTGCAACAGATGCTGGAATTTACTACATCGGGAAAGTTTAAGGAGAATAACCGCTTTGCCGGTTATGTCAACCTTCCTGAACTTGTGCGAATATGGAGCGGGGCGGCTGACACCGTACTTACTCGCGAAGCCGGTGGAGTGAATGACAAGATTCCAAAACTTAAAGGAGGGAAACCAACTGACATATATCTTCCACAGACTAAAGCCTTGCGGTCAGTAATGCTATACGTAAGGAAAGAACTTGACGCTTACGAAAATATGACAGGCAAGGAAAAGAAGAAGAACAGCCATATTCCTTTAGTCATGTATGGTATTGCCAAAGCCGCCGCAGTGGATGCACGTCTTGTTGTGGCCGGAGCTGAAGATGATCCGAATAGCAAGACTAATGCATGTGTAAGGCACGTACTGCAATCATTAGATGAGAGTAAAGCATATAAAGGCACTTACGCAATCTTCGCGGATAATTATCAGAATAAAAAAAGTGGATTCAATCTTTATGACGACATAAGAGAGAAACTCATAAAAAACGGTGTTCCTGAAGAGCAAATTGTCATTATGAGATCCAATATGAGCGTGAAAAAGAAATTGGAAATCTTTGATAAAGTAAATCGAGGAGATGTACGTGTCATCTTGGGAAGTACTTTCACGCTCGGAACCGGAGTGAATATTCAGGAACGTCTGCATAAAGTCTATCATCTTGACGCGCCAAACCGTCCTATGGATTACACTCAGAGGAACGGACGTCTATTGCGTCAGGGCAATCTTCACAATCTTTGGGGAATTCCAGTAGAGATAGTAAGATTCGGTGTAGAGGATTCTCTTGACGTTACCGCTTATCAGCGTTTGAAAACAAAGGGTGCTATTGCAGACTCAATAATGAACGGCAAGGAGCTAATCTCAAACGCCATGGAAAACCGCACAATGGAAGAGGTTGAGGACGTTTTCGGCGACATCACCGCACAGCTCTCCGGCTCTGAATATGCCATGCTGAAAAATCAGGCCGAAAAGCAAGTACGTAAATACACCTCAAAGCTCAAACAATGGGAAGTTCAGCAGACCCATATACATAATAAGCTTCCAATATTGAGAGGACAAATCAAAGCAGCCGAGCAACGCATTGAAGAAGCCAAGAAACATCTGGAAATCATAGGCACAGGAAGGGACAACAAAATAACTATCGGCTTTACCACCTATCCAAACATTGATGCAATGGCTGATCTCTTCACTGAGCACAACAAGAGAGTCAAGACTGCACAGGAAGAAGTAAGGGAAGGTTCCGGAGAAAGGACAATGACAATGAATGTCAATGTCGGTGGTATTGATTTCACCATTAATACCAAAGTGAACCGTAAGATTGCCAACAATGGACAGCTTTCATTTGAGAGTGAGCGTAACATGACGTATTCATGTCAAGCTTTGGGAATGGAAGATGTTCCTGTCAGTGGCTCACGTCTTAAAGTGGCCATTGAAGATATTGTCGGTAATGTGATGAATGGTGACCTCTTCCGTGAAAGAATTGAAACAGCCAATAACTCAATCGAACGCATGAGTAACGAGGTTGCACAACTGGAATCACAGAAGGGCAAACCGTTTGAACATGTCAAAGAATTGGAGGAAGCAGAAGCCCGTCTGGAAGAATACACCGAGAAAATGAAGGCTGAGCTTGCCGAGAAGGAAGCCAAATATGCCGATATAGACGCAACGGTTGAAGCGGCAGAGGATGTAGCGTTTGTCGAAGAGGAAGAAGAGGAAGAGACAGAAGAACGGAAACTTTACCGTGAGATGGAGGCCGCGGATGAGATCCTGGATCTTGAACCTGTTGAGGTGACAGCTAACAACATGACACGGGGAGAGCTATTCAGTATATACCGAGGATTGCGTGATATAACTAAGAACGGAACGGAGATACGCTTTCTGAGAGGCATGTTCGGAAAGAATTATAAGCCGGGAGGATTGTTTGCACAAGCAGTTCCTTTTTTGGATGAT
Source organism: uncultured Porphyromonadaceae bacterium (assembly GCA_947178165.1). Lineage (GTDB taxonomy): Bacteria > Bacteroidota > Bacteroidia > Bacteroidales > Muribaculaceae > Lepagella. The sequence goes on from CAMWXH010000005.1 coordinate 5,924, forward strand.
ATCTTTGAAGAATCGATCTTTGCTTACTCTGAGGCAGACAAACTTGGAGACACAGTTAGACCTGATGGGACTATACATAAAAGTCATCCGAATATCGATTCCTTTGACAACTATGTAGGGAAAATGAGGATTGAGGGCAAAGAGTACTACGTGCGGCTTACGGTTCAGAATACTAAGGATAACACAACAGGGGTACATTCTTGTTTTGTATCAAACGTAGATGTTTATGAAAGAACCGCTTCGGCAGAAACGGACACTACAATCATCGACAGGCCGAATCATAACCAAAGCGGTAAAGAATCCGCTGACTTCAATTCGTCTCCGGGATACCCCCGGGCGACCGAAGAGAACGGCTACCAATCCAGCAGCAGTTTGTCGTATCCGGGATCCCCACGGGCGAGAGTGACTACTGACGGCATTATAGACGCAAAGTTACAACAATTTTTCGAGAAAATCAATCTCCGTCAGTCAAAAAAGGAAATGGAGGGAGCAGTTAAAAGGCTTTCAGAGAAACTGCACTCCCCTATCCGCCTGATCTCACGAAAGGAAGCAGAGGCAGAAGGATATAGACGGAAGAAAGGCTGGTATGACCGCGAAACCGGCAAGATAACGGTTGTGACCGACAATCACCGCAACGTGGGAGACATTGCCGACACCGCAGTGCATGAGGCCGTCGGCCATCATGGTTTGCGTCAGCTCTTCGGCACCGAAGAGAAATTGAATAATTTCCTCAATGAAGCCTACAATATCAGCAATGATAAAATAAAGGCAGAGATCGACCGACGCACTGAAAAGATGATGGTCAATGAGGTCAGCAGGATTCAGGAGAGGAAGAGGAAGGAGCGCGAGTCACGGGGAGAAAATCCTGACAGCCATTACTATGAAGATCTGTCTGATGCGAAGATAGAGGCCGAGAAGCAACGAGAGCAGATCAGGCGCGACGCTACGGAGGAATATGCAGCTGATCTCGGCATGAAGATCGGTGAAGAAGGTTTTGAGCGCATGGATGCTGAGGAACTGACTTTCTGGGGGAAACTGAAAGGGATGCTCCAGAAGGCGCTTGACCGCCTTCTTGCCGGTCTTAAACTTCCGAAGATGAGAGCGTGGACCGATAAGGAGTGGAGCTATGTGCTGTGGAAGTCATGGAGGAATCTGAGGGAAGGGAAGTCCTCACTTCGTTCGCACCACTATGCGGGTCCTCTTGCGGAGGCAGAGGATATCGTAAGGCGCGAGAAAAGCAATTTCGGAGCGAGCGAGAGCCGCCTCTTCCGTGACAGCGACTTAGGACTTGAAGAGGCCATCACGAAAATGAAGGCCGACGCAGCGGCAGCCAACGGAGCGGACTTCAAGGCTAAACAGGACGCCATGAGGGCAATAGGAGGCAACATGAGCAAGCTACGCCAGGCAATGGCACGGCAGAGGGAGTATGACATCACGACTGTGAAGAGCGTGAGCGACCTTGCGCGCGTTCTGATGGAGAAAGGGTTGCTTGATGACCTGAGCAAGGTTGAGACCAAACGCATCCTTTCGGCCATAAACAATGTTGTGGGGAGACAGGATGTTAGCCAGTATGTTCAGAAGGTGATGGACATTATGGTGGACAATCAACTGCGTTTGGGTGCTAACACACTGGGCCGTCTGTTGAGTATTCGCGGAAGCCGTGTTGATGCACGAGGGATTGAGGTACAGGGTGAACTTGACCCGGAGGGTCAGAAGATTGCGCTGGTAGTAAGGAAGTCATCCTCCCTGTCAAAAGAAGATGTCGATTTCCGGATGGCGGAGGCAGAGAACCGTATGGGTAGTTCTGATAGTGTCATTGCCGATGAAGCGGCAATCGAGTATGCAGGGTTGCAGATTGCACGGCAGTATGTCGAGGAGATTAAGGAAAGCAAGAATGAGGAGAAGGAGTTGCGCGACTCAATCAAGCAGGCAAAGGAGGATAAAGACGCCGGGCAAATGACCGAAGCTGCATACAAGCAATATGTAGAAGCAACCAACGATGCAATCCGTCAGAATAAGATTGACCGTGCAGAGGCATTCCATTCGCTTGTTGAGCAGGTAGGCGATGTTATGAGCGGTAGCATTGAGCGTGCGAAAGCATGGCGCGAAGCCGAGAAACAGCGCGTTGAGGAAATCCACCATAATGCCAACTCCGATATGGAAGGGAGACCGACCGATGAACACCACAAGGACAACAGGATTCAGAAAATAGCCAACAACAGCGCTGTACGCTTCCTGCTCGCACCTTTGGCAACATTCGACCAAATGCTGAGGATGTTCGGAGGAAAGAGCGTGCGCGGCGAGGGCTACCTGTGGAACCGCTACATGCGCGGATGGGTGGACTGCGCCGAGAAGGAATACACTGGCTATCAGGAGGCACTCAAAACCCTCGACAAAAAGGTCAGGGAGGTATTTGAAAAGTCCTCACTTCGTTCGGACCACAATGTGAAAAGTTGGGGCGACCTCTTCGCCATGGAGCGGCGAATGCCGAAAGCGTCCGTGAGGTTCTGGGACGGAGGGGAAATGCGCGACCATGAGCTGACGCAGGGAAACCTCCTTTACATCTACATGACAGACAAAATGACGGACGGACGCATGAAGCTCCGCCGCATGGGAATCACGGAGACCGACGTGGAGCGCATCAAGAATTTTGTCGATCCGCGATTCATACAGCTTGCCGACTGGATGCAGGAGGAATATCTTACTGAGAAGAGGAACGGTTACAATGAGGTGCATAAGCGAATGTTCGGCACGTCGATGGCTGCCATAGAGAATTATTTCCCCCTGAAGATACTCGCCAACGCGAGAATGGAGGATGTGGACGTGGCCGAGCCGGAGGCCGGCAGCCAAGTTTTACCGGCTACCTCGACCGGGAGCATTATCAAGCGTAAGAGAAATAATCTTGCCCTCGACGTGACCGGCGCTGACGCTTTTAGCGTGATTCTGGATCATATACAGCAGATGGAGCGTTGGGCTGCCTTCGCGGAGTATAACAGAGACCTCAACACCCTGCTATCGTACAAGCGATTCAGGAATCAGGTTATGAACATGACAAGCGCGTATGGAGCAGGAAAGACACTTTGGAACAATTTCCGCAATGTGGCGGCAATGTCGGCTGGAGCCTATCGTCCTCCTGTCGCTCCTCTTGACAAGGCGGCCGTGAATATCGCCAAAGGCGTAACGGCTGCAAAGGTAAGTTTCCGTTTGTTCACGGCATTAAAGCAGTTCCTCTCAATGCCTGCTTACCTCTCGGATAGTAATCCGGCGTATCTAATAGCCAATATTGCTAATCCAATAGGTGCGTGGAAGTGGAGTATGGAAAATCTACCCTTGTTTGAGAAGCGTTGGAAAAGCCGTATGGCAGGAGACCCACGGCTGTTGAAATCCGATATGGACTGGAAGATGTGGAGGAGCCGTATTGTAGAAATGGCTTCGCGTGTCGGAATGAGTCCGAATGCCTTTGTTGATGCGCTGACCGTGGCGATCGGCACTCATGCGATGTATCAGACCAAGAAAGCAAAATACCTGCGTTGGGGCATGGAGGAAGAAGCCGCTGAAAAGAGAGCGAAACAGGACGCGACAATCCTTTTCAATCAGACACAACAGTCGAGCGAGGGAGCATTCCTCAGCACGATGCAGGTTGACAGATCGTGGCTGAGCGTGCTTTTCACAGTATTCCGCAACTCCTCAATGTCATATACTCGCCAGCTTTATGATTCATTACGGAACATCGGTCATCGTCTTACACCTGGTTATAAAGACCTGTCTGAGGAATTTATGGCCAAGCAGATGAGACGCGAAGGGATAGATCCAGCCAGGGCTACAGAGAATGCAAAGCAGGAATACAGGCGCGGATGGATAAGGGACATTGTACGCGTGGGAATATTCGGTTATGCCTTGCAGTTGGCGTGGAATCTGGGTGCATATCTCCCCTATCTTATATTCGGTGACAATGATGATGAGAAGGATAAAATGTGGGATGATGTATGGACTCATACAATGTTCGGAAGCGTTGAGGGTCTGACAGGTGGAGACGTGATGAGTTCGGCTGGGAATATGTGGGTCTCTGACGATGGCAATCCTGCGTATCTCACCAAGGATATGCCTTTGGCCAGCGACGTTCTCTCAATACTAAAGAAGATGGATAAAGATCAAGTCTCAGCAATGAATGATGTTATCAATCTCCTTGTGCAGTCTGGTTTGGGTGTGAACCCACAGTCGCTCACTGATGCTGTCGTGGCCGTAATGGATTATTGCGGAGAGGATGCACGGACTTCGCGTGAGTGCGCATTGCTGATTTGCAGGGTTCTTAATTGCCCTCAAAGTCAACTCGACAAAATCTATTTTGACGAGCTTGATGCAAGTGGAAAGGAGGCGAGCAAACTAAGCCCCAAACAGATTGCGGAGCGATATGCGCAGTATAAGCTTCGCAGGAATGCCACTATGACAGGCTGGGCGTACAGCGAGGAGGGTCGGCAGAAGGCTCTGGAGAAGAATGAGAAGCGGGCTCTCAAGATTGCCAAGGAGAAGCTGAATAACCGGATTGCCACGGAGGAGATGAAGAGCCTGCTTGCTGAATCTGACAGCATCTCGAAGCTGATAAGGGAGGCTCGCAAGGCTAAGACTCCGGAGGCGTGGGAGAAGGTTTCTGATGATGATTGGAGGAAACATTATGCCATGAAGGGGTATAAGCGCGATATTAAGGAGCTTACCGAGAGATGGTTGAATGCCGGGACAGCTGAGGAGGCAGATTCGCTGGCCGGGGCGATGGTTCACTTGAGGGACAGTGTGCTCAGGGAAATGAAAGCGGTTCCTTAAATTCCTTTGGGAAAAACAGATGATGATGCAACGGATAAAAGGGAGTTCGGGAGGCAAGGGTTATCTTTGCTTCCCGAAGTGTTTTGTCAAATGAAAGCAGGCCCTGAGGGGCATTTTATATGGGAAAGAAGAGGTTACATAGGGTTAGCAGGGTTCTTCCTGGGGGGAAGTATGACACGGTTGCGGAACAGAAGGCGCGACGCGGTGGGAGGAAGGCATTTGATGTGCTGATGGAGGCGCAGCATTACTGGATGCAGATGGACCGGTTCCGGCGCGACCGGGAGCGGAACAAGAAATATACCTACGGCAAGCAATGGGAGGATGTGGTGTGCGTGGATGGAAATCGGATGAAGGAGTCGGAGCTTATCAGGCGCCAGGGGAACCTTCCTCTGAAGAATAACCTCATAAGGAGGATGGTGCGTTCTGTGCTGGGGGTGTATCAGAGTCAGTCGAAGGAGCCGACCTGCACTGCACGGGACCGCGACGAGCAGAAGTATGGGGAGACGATGAGCACGGTTCTCCAGTATAACATGCAGCGCAACCGCATGGGGAAGATGAATGCCCGGAGCATGGAGGAGTTCCTGATATCGGGTTTTGTGGTTCACCGGAAATGGCACGGGTGGCGCAAGGATATGCTGGACTGCTGGACGGACTATGTTCAGCCCAACAACTTCTTCATCGACCCGAACATGCGCGATTTCCGGGGATGGGATGTGAGCTGTCTTGGGGAGATCCACGATATCTCATACGGAGAGCTGATAAGCAAGTATGCCCATAGCCCTGAGGATGAAAGGAGGCTGAGGGAGATATACGGTTTCGCGTCGAAGCGCGATGTGGTGGGAATGGCGTATGAGCAGTTCGGGTATCCTCTGAATGACCGTTATGACTTCCTTGTGCCGGCAGACAGGAGCCTATGCCGTGTGATCGAGGTGTGGCGCAAGGAGAGCAAGGCTCGTTACCGTTGTCACGATGTGAACAGCGGTGAGATATTCAAGATTGAGATCGAGGACTACCAGGAGGAGGTGGCGAAGGTTAACGAGGAACGCCGCCGCGAGGGGCTTGCCCTCGGCATCCCTGAGGAGGAGATCCCTTATATAAAAGCGGAATGGTTCATAGATTCTTATTGGTATTACTATTTCCTCACGCCATTCGGGGATATCCTTGATGAGGGTGAGACACCGTATGAGCATAAGGAGCATCCGTACGTTTTCGCGGCCTACCCTTTCATAGACGGGGAGATCCATTCTTTTGTGGCGGACGTGATAGACCAGCAGAGATACGTGAACCGCCTCATCATGCTTTATGACTTCATCCTGAAGACGAGCGCGAAGGGGGTGCTCCTCTTTCCGGAGGATGCGTTGCCTGACAATATGAGCATGGATGACATAGCCGAGGAGTGGTCGCGTGCCGACGGGATCATAGTGTTCAAGCCAAACAAGACGGGCATGCTTCCGAAGCAGATAGCCAACAATTGCACGCAGATAGGGATTCCTGAGCTCCTGAACATGCAGTTGAAGCTTTTTGAGGATATCAGCGGCGTGAACGGCGCGATACAGGGGAAGCCGGGGTTCTCGGGGATGAGCGCGAGCCTTTACAGCCAGCAGACCCAGAATGCCACCACTTCCCTGCTTGACCTCCTGGAGACCTTCTCCGATTTCGTGAAGGAGGGGGCATACAAGGATGTTAAGAATATCCAGCAGTTCTATGATGACATTCGGACTTGCAATATCGCCGGGAAGGAGGCTGTGTATGACCCGGAGAAGCTGAGCGACATCGAGTTTGACCTGAGCATCACTGAGAGCACGGCCACACCTTCCTACAGGGCGTTGGCCAATGAGTTCCTGATGAAGATATTCGAGATGGGTCAGATCACGCTCCGCCAGCTTCTTGAGAACGGGGACTTCCCGTTTGCGGACAGCCTGTTGCAGAGCGTTAAGAGCCAGCAGGAGCAACTGGAGCGCGGGGAGATGCCGGAAAACATTTCTCCGGAGCTGATGAGACAGGCTCAGCAGGGGGCGGACATGGATGCCGTGGCACGTGCACAGGGGATGATGGCGAGAGCCTGACGGCACCCGGCACTCGGAGACAAACAGCTCCGCGCTCAAAATTCTTTTCACCCGGAGGCGGAGACGGGCTGGAGTCCTCACTGCGTTCGGACCACAATTAAGGGGAATCAGATGGAGGCTTCGGAAACGTGGCCTCTCCTTTTTTTATGCCTGATTTCGGAGAGCTTTATTATTTTGGGGAGATCCATTTCATGGAGGGAGATATGGAGGCCGATGGCTCGGGTCATCAGCAGGTCGTCGTGCTTTCCGGCGATTGCTCCGTAGGCTCCGTTCTGTTTCTTCTCATAGGTAAGGAACTCGTCGAGCACCTGACGGTCTCGCTCTGTATAAAGATGGTCGCGGACGCATTTGATGAGCGTGGTTATTATCATCGGCTTTGTGGCGATGTTGGTATGAAAGCCGTATTTGCGCGGTAGCCCCTGCCTTATCTCATCTTCCGACTGACGGCGGGCGTAGAGGTTGTCGTAAACTTTGGATATCTGGTTTAGGATGTATTGCGACTGGTCGCCCCCTTCTACCTGACGTTCTCGGTCGCGGGTCTCGAGGGTGTTGGATTCTATGACGAGGAGGGCATTGTCGTAGTAGGCGGCAATTTGTGCGGCGCGCCACGCGAGGCGGTCGATGTCGCAATGCCCCCTCCATTGTGCTACGATGGCCTGCCGGTCGCCATCGATCATATTGATGCGGTCGAACACGGCGATGACAGACCAGTCGGCTTTGTTAGAACGGCCACCGATATCTACGACAACGAGGTAGCGGTTGGTGACTTTAACCTCGGGGTCGATTTCGGGCTTTGCCCATATATGAAGGGAGCCTTGGGAATCGGGGATGAACTTGAGGTCGCGGAGATTCTCCTTCATTTCAATGCGCGGACTGATTGCACATCCCTCAGACTTTCCACATATCTGACCGCTCTGGATTTCTCCGATGAAGCGCGGAGGGGAGCAGGCTTTTTCAAATTCCTTGACGAGATATTTATCGAACACCATTGATCCGGAATGCACGAACGCCTCCACATCATCTGAGGGATATTCGGAGGCCATGACTGCGTGTGAGTTCCTTCCTGCCCTTTCGTGGACATACCAGTTGATGGCTTCGAGGGTCGCCCCTTTCTCCCATAGCCACCACAGATAGCGACCGCTTTCTTCGCGTGTTGACATTGCGGTTTGATTCTGGCGCCCTTTCCACAGGGAACAGGCAAATTCAATGGTTTCCTTCAATGACTTGAAAGGGATGGAATATTGCTCTATCTCATACCAGGGAATGAAGAGTGCTGAAAACTGAGAGGGTACCTTGGCATCCGGGTCGGGATATGCGGCGGCCTGATATTCGGAATGGAAGAAATTGCCGGTTCCGTTAGCGGTGGATTCATACACGATCATCGTGTAAGGCTTGTAAAGGATTCCGGAACAGGCGGAACGGACGATATCTTCGGGAGCCTTTCCGTCGGTCTTTTTCCAGACACCTACCTCAGAAAGATGGACGAGATTGTAGTCTCCTCCACGGCAGGAGTCGGGGCTTTCGGCCGAGCCGAGCTTAATCTTGCAATTTCGCTGGGGGACGCGGAATATTGAACCGAACTTCCCCACCCTCACCATCTTTGCCTCCGACTCCGACCAGGACTCGCCGAGGGGATGAAGCATCTCGACGGGATAACCGGCTATCATGCGGTCGAACATATCCTTGATTTCGACAGAAGCATCACCCTGATGGGCAATGATAAGGGAATTAAGCCCCTTACGATGGAGGAACTGAAGCCAGGCCATATATAGCTGTGTGGTGGTAGAACCGCCCCATTGGCGAGCCTTCAGCATTATTATTCGGATCGGGTCCCCAGCGAGCCGGCTTTTCTCGAACATCTCCACGAGCTTTCTCTGAGGGAGCCAAAGCCGGAAGAGGATATCATCTCCCCCACCCTTTTTCTTGACCTTGACGAGAGTGGCGCACCAGAATGGGAAATCGTGGCGACAGCGTAGCCTTATGAGCTGAGTGGTGACCTTCGATGCATCCTCAGGGTTAGGCTCAACGCCCAGCTCGCCGGCAAGGAATCCCTCTATTGAGCCGGCCTTGGCAAGCTTCCTGACAAATGGCACCACCATCATGCTTTTGGGGAGCCATTGGACAGGGATGATGAAATCCGGAATCTCGACACGGAGACGCTCCCCGACGCTCCCTTCGCCCGTGATGGGGTCGAACTTGGCATATATAATTTCATTGCGCCTGTCATTCTCTTTAAGAATCTCAGCAACGGGGGCAATGAGGGGCTTCATTTCATTTACACTCATCGGGCATTATGATTTGTTATTTGCAGTCATAGTATCCGTTTCGGATGCGGCGTATGAACTCCCTGACAGAAGAGGGGGTGAAATAGAACTTGGGCGCGGGCTGATTCACGATGATTGAAGCCAGTTCAAGGAGAGACATCTTCGGATGGAGAGGACGCAATTCACGGTAGCGACGGTAGATTTCCTGAAACATCTCCCGTTTGGTCTCGATCATGCAAGGCAATGACCTGCCGGCTTCCATAGATGAAATCACAATGGCGGCCCTGTGTTCGCTCACCCAGAAACGGGAAGAGGGGGATTCAGCCACGGCCTTGTAGATATCGGCCATGCGTATGACATCGGCTTCGGCCAGCTTTTGGCGGAAGACACGCATCAGGTCGTCGTTGCGACGGTGAATGAAATCGAGAGTTGAACCGAAGTATTTCATGACATTGCTTTGCACAAAAATAATCAAAACAAGGCACAACGGATAAAACCGGGGAAAGAATTTAAGGTATTACTTTTGCGCAGAGTAAGACTTAAATTAAATATTTTCAAGAATATGGCTGAAAATAACCCGGTTAAGAGCAGACGCGACCAACATCTGGAGCGATTGCGCAAGAGATATCCTGACAAGCAGTTTGAAGATGACGAAGAGATTTTCGGTCAGATTTCAGACGATTACGACCAATTTGAGGAAGAGAACGGCCGGATGAGGGAGAGGGAGAAGACGCTGAGCAATATGTTCAGCGCCAATCCGCAGGCGGCTTTTTTCCTCAATGATATGCGGGAAGGGAGAGACCCGGTGATGAGCCTTGTAAGCCGTCTTGGCGTGGAGGTGAAGGATGTGCTTGATGATCCTTCAATGCAGGAGAAGGTGAAGGAGGCCAACCAAGAGTATCTTGACCGTGTGGCGAAGAGCAGGGAGCTGGATGAAGAGTATGAGCGGAATATGGATGTGACGCTTTCCAAGACCCTGCCGGAATATCAGGTAGAGCATAACCTGAGCGATGAGGAGATTGACGCTATATGCGCGGCATGGATCCAGATTATCCGTGACGGAATAATGGGAAAACTTACCTCGGAGACCATAACCCTGATTGCGAATGCCATCAATCACGATGCGGATGTGGCGAACGCTCAGGAAGAGGGAGAGGTTGCCGGGAGGAATGCCAAGATAGTTGAGAAGATGCGCAACTCCAAGAAGGGCGACGGCATCCAGAACCTTAACGGACGCAATGGCACCCCGGGCACGGAAAAGAGGAAATCCATATTCGACCTTGCACGCGAAGCTGATTGAGAGCATTGGGATAGTGGTCAGAGAAGAGAATTATAATCAATAATCAAAAAAGAAGGAAAGAGATGGCAGATGAATTAACAAACGGACCGGTTGAGACAACAACCGAGACAGTATCGACAGCACCGGGCACGGGAGGCCTGGGCACACAGGTTCCGGGACAGGCGGCGACCGTCAGCACAGCGGCAAGCGCGACTGGAGGGATTGGCCCCGGGCATTTCATAGAGAGCGACATTGACCGCGAGATCTATGATTTCAACAGTGACGACACACCGATGATGCAGCTTATGCTTCAGGCCAAGCGTGTCGTTGTGACATCGCCCGAGGTTGAACATTATGCCCTTGACGAGCCGAGATGCCAGGCCGTGACGGTGGCTGCCGTAGGCGACGGGACGGACGAGAATGTGGTGCTCAAGCTCAACAAGGCAGACCGCGGACTGTTCCAGCCGTTCACCACCGTGCTTGTAAAGGGTGTTGACGGATATGATGCCAAAGGAAAGGAACTCACCCCGGGTAAGGAACTGATGCTTTTCGTGACAGGCGCGACGGATGTGGATAAAGAGCCTATCGTGATGGCTGTGAACGGCAAGAAAACCAATGAGACCGATGCCATAGGCACAGTGCCTGAGATACCGGCAGGAACGACGCTCATCATTCTCGGGAATGCACTCTATGAGACCCAGAAGAATGTGGCACCTAATATCATCGTTCCCTCCCCCAACATGCTTTATTGCCAGAAGCGTGGGTTCTCGAGCATCGTCAGCGACTACTTCGAGGCACAGCGTAAGCATATTCCTTTCAGCAAGGCACTGATTGCGCAGATGCAGATCAAGAAATTCAAGTGTGACGGCAACCGCACTCTCTGGGCAGGGCGTCCGTCGAAATTCCCGATAGACACGAAACTGGGAGTCCAGTATATCTACACGACGGAGGGTGTGCGCTGGCAGATACGCCGTCATCTTGACAAGACGGGCAAGTGGACATACGAGGAGTTCATAGCCCTTGCCAAGATGATATTCACAGGCGACGATGTGCCTAAGTCGGTGATCATACTTGCCGGCAAGAATTTCGTGGAGAATATTCAGACCATCGATTTCTCCAAACACCCGGAGGTGCAGATCACCGTCAAGCAAAATAAGCTTGGCTGGGAGGTTACCAATATCCATACTATCTTCGGAGACCTTGAATTCAAGCTCGAGCCGTGCCTGAACCGTCTGGGCTGGAGCAATTCGGCGGCGGTGATCAATTATTCGAACGGTCTTGTACATTATGTGTATTCAGCGGAGCACAAGAGCAGCGAGAATATCGAGGGCGAGGAGGCCAAGCGAGAGAGCACCGTGGTGTGGGATGCCCTCGGCCTGAAGGGGAACGCCCATATATGGATTGACGGAGAGGGTAACTGTTCGGTTGAAGGACAGACCACCTTCGAACTATGGGGCGACCGCACCGAGCCTGCCAATCCGACGGAGGGAAAGGTATATGTGCTTATGGTTGACTGTCCGGGGATAGACCCGGGGGCTATGACAGGACAGAGCTGGCAATACAAAGACAACAAGTGGATTGAGTATGCCGGTGAAATCAAGGCCAGCTAAGAGAGAACCATTATTTTGTGAACGGGAGCGGAAACGCCTATAGGCTCGCCGGACGCGGAGAGGTTTCCGCTCCCATATAAATCAATAGAGGAATGAAGAAGTATAAAAAGACATACGCCATCTTCCACCTGACGGAGAAGCACACGGTCTTTTATCTTGGAAAGACAAAGGTGCATGTCTCCTTCACCGGGGGGATAGTGACAAAGAAGGGTGTGACTCCTGCCACATTCACTACCGATGACCCCATTGTACAGCTTGCCATTGAAAACAGCAGTGATTTCAAGAAGAAGGCCATCAAGCTCTGGAGCCAGTATCCTGCCAAGGGGGAGGTTAAGATTGGGAAGAATAAGGGGGATGCACCCGGAGACAAACGGCACCCGGAGACAAATGACGACCGGGCACCCGGAGACAAACAGAAGGAGCAAGCTCCCTTCACAGGGGACAAAGACAAGGAGGATTCAGGCTCTGGAATGGAATCAGAGACTTTGGGTGAAACTTTGGGGAATGAAGCGGAGGCCGGGGAAAACAAGGCTAAGACTTCGGAGGAATCCTTAGAGGCTGGAGAGACCGACCGAAAGGAAGAGGAGGCCGAACCAAAGACTGAGGAAAGCAAACTGGAGGTGGTGGAGGTCAGCTGCAAGGATGTGGCCAAGCAGTATCTTCAGGAGCATTTCAATGAGAACCCTACCCCACTCCGCACGATTGCCAATGTGCAGGAATGCGCGGCTAAGTATGGCATAACTTTCAGTTTCGTGTAAGGTATGAGGGTTCGGGCAGAGGAAATGGTAAAGGACGTGAGGGTGGCAATCGATATGAACCGCGGTGATGCGCCTTTACTGATGGAGGGTGATACCGATACTCTCACACTTGATGAGATCATATATGCCAAACTCTTGGATGCTGTGAGGCTCGTCGAGATGGAGGCTCCTATTGCTCTGCTTGAAAGCGGTCATGATTTCGGGCCGGTGCTTCCGGGGATCAACCCGGGGCATGGCGTGGATTCCCCCCTGCTCCAGCATAAGCAGGAGTCTTCGCTCTTTATCGGCGATGACGGGAAGGGGTTCATCATCCTGCCTGAGGATTTCATGCGCCTGATAGCTTTCAGGATGAACGACTGGAAGCGGACGGTTTTTGAGGCCATCAGCGAGTCTGACCCGCGGTATGCGCTGCAGTCGTCGAGGTGGAAAGGGATTTGCGGGAATCCGGAGAAGCCGGTTGTGGCTGTAGTAAGACGGAGCGAGGGTCTCGTGCTTGAGTTCTATTCCTGCCGGAGTCGGGATGCGACTGTGGCTCAGGCCGCCTACCTCCCCTATCCGCGCATTGACGGGAAGGGATGCATCGACATTCCGGAGGGGTGCTACCGTGGGGCGGTGTATAGGGCGGCGGCGCTTGCGCTCGCGAGCTATGGCGACCAGCTTTCTTCGTCGATGCTTGAGATCAGCAGGTCTCTGCTTCAGGGAGGATGAGGATAAGCACCCGGAGACAGACGGCACCCGGAGACAGACGGGCTCCGCATTTGAAGGGAAACGGACAGGAGTCCTCACTGCGTTCGGACCACAATCAGGGAGGGAGAATCAGAGCGAGGATGGGGAATCAGATGATGAAGATTAATCATGAATTTTGAATTATGAAATGATATGAGCTTAGGAGACACTGACATTCAGGGGAGCGCGAGCGTGAGCCGGCATGCAAGAGTTGGCGGGAGCGCGCGTGTTAACGGCGACCTGACGGTCGGCCATGTCCTTTTCGTGGAGGGCGGCATAGAGTCGCGTTCGGTCATGATGGCCAACAAGGGGATGTTCCGCACGCTCGAGAAGCTTAAGGGGGCGTATCCGTCGCCGGAGGATGGATGGTGGGCTCTTGTCGGGGATGAGCTTCCGGCGGAGCTTTATGTCTCGGAATCGGGCAGATGGGTGAACACGGGGAAGAAGAGCGGGGTGACGATGGTTTACCGCGAGTTTGCGAACGGGCTGGAGGATGTGGCCCTGCTCAGTGTTGAAGAGGCTCAGGAAATGCTTAATGATATTTTTAAAAAGATAGAAGTATGAAGAAATTAGTGGAGTACGAGGCCTTCAAGGCTACGGTGAAAGAGATTGCCGGCAAGGTTAAGGATTGGATAGCGACTGCCCGGCAGGATTTGGCTAAGATAAGTGTAAAGTCTAATAAGGTCTTGCCGGAGCATCTTCCATACCCTGTGTATGTTTTCAATAAAGTTGAGGAGACCAAGACTCCTCAGGGAATCCTGGATAAGATAACGGGGACAGTTGATGTGGTGTATTATGTTGCTGTCAAAAGATTTTTCGCCTCAAAAGACAACAAGCTTTACAAGGATTGGGACACGCGGGATCAATATATGTCGTTGGAAGCCACCGATGCCAATTCACAGCCTCTCAGAGACCGTCTGTATAAATGCACAAAAGACGGGGAGCTTTATGAATTCAATGATCAGGACGTATTGGTCCCTGTGACAGACTTCGGGAGTTATATAAAATCTTCTGAATTCTCTTTTATGTCTCCCTTGGAGGGCGTGGCGATTGTCAATGAGGCATTCGCTAATTCGTGATTGCTATGGCTGAGGTTGTTACAAAACAGGCCCTGCAGGGAGCGGTCAATGAATTGGTGGAAAAGCTCAAGCCGATCGTCATTACTCCTTTCGAATTCATGTCAATGTGGAATGATGACAGCTCGTCTTTTTCCTGGAATGAGTCCGTGGATGAATACTTCCAGGATAATGACCTGGGAAGCTACATGGCCTTTTCGTATGTTCCTCCCGGTTTCGCCATAAACGGAAACAATGATTCGCTTTCTGCTCTCTATGACAGGATCAAGGATGCTTGCCTTACGCGCCAGGGATTCACGCTTGCAATCATGGGTGAGATAGGATGCGTGCTGTTGCAACACGACTTCACCGATGTCAGCAGTCAAACGAAGGATACTCGCTTCAAGCCTATTTTGAATCCGGATACCGGAGAGTTCTTCATGCCGATGTTAGTGATTGATGAAAGTTCAAAGCATAAGTATATGTACTTCGCGCTTGCGCTTATGAACCTGCTGCCGGCTGTTCCTCCCAGAGACAACTGCCTGTACGGGATAAAGAACGGGAAGTATGTTAAGATTACGGATCCGGATCAGGTTCTGGTGGTCACTGCACGTCCGGAAGAGGCTCAGGCTGCTTCGCTTTCTATGGATGGAGCTTTGGATGCCCCGAAGGCAATGAGCCTGGAGGAGCCGGCGGTGCCGGGGATTCCGGTCGAGGACACAGATGAGTTTACAGGACAGTCAGAAATTAATTCAGAAGATTATGAGTGAGGTTATCGATATAAGCGAGCTGAGGATCGGGAAGCAATATGCAAAGGGGAGCGTGAGCATCGGGGGTGTATGGATACGGATAATCGGCATCATTGCGGGCTGTCTTGCGTCGGGACTTGTCTCTTTAAGCAACCGGCGTTACATGAAGGGACCTTCGCCGGTGGTGCTGGGTTTCATCTGGCCGGAGGTGAAGGTGAGCCAGGATTGGCTGCAGGCTGAGATAAAGCTCCTGATGGGCACGCCGACGGTGTTTTCAAAGGCGCGTTTTGTCTTTCCAAAGGCCTTGACAGCTGACGGGTTTTGCTACCTTGATGTGTATGTTGAGAAAAATACAACCAACTATATTCTCTCTGAAGCTGAAAAGCAGGAGAATGTGGCGGTTTTTCCCCGGATAAGAGTGGCTTCCAAAGTGATGGATGATGAATTATCCCTCGAGTTTGATTTCACGGCATCGGCTTAGGTGGCTCGTCAAGCACCCGGTACGAGTGCTAAACAGAGATTTGGGAGAATAATAAGATAAATGGATTGTGATATGGAGACAAAGGAATTGAAGTTTGAGAAGTCGGGAGGGGGATTCACGGCGAAGTTCGATTGCACGGGGGCGTGCATGGTCCAGCTTATGCGGCGCAATAATTCGCCGAGGGTGCTGGTCTATGCTAACCTTCCTGGGATGGACCCGGTGGTGGTGGATGAACACAGGAGCGAGTTTGCGGGCGGGATCATCTTCGGGGTGGATCTTCCGGGAACGGCGGTGACTGTGTCGAGCACTTCGGAGGTGGAGAAAGGGATGGTGATGTTCTATTAGGCAAAAGCGGAGCTTTTGAACTGAATAGCTTCGCGAGAGACGGAGCGGAAACCGGCAGAGCCGGGGGCGGAAACAGCTTCGCGAGGGACTTATTAACTTTTTTATTCTTATGAAGAGGGATTAGTTTTCTTATGGAGGATTATTATGGAACATATCTTGAGGACTACGCACGGGCCGGTGACGCGGATGGGATGCCGCAGAGCCGGGGGCGTGAATGATTCCGGCGGAGGGAACGGTGACGGGGATGGAGGCTGCAGTTGCGAGAGTGCGACTGAGCAGGAGGTGAAGGAGGCTGTGGAGGAGGCTCTCGGCAGTCTTGGAGAGGGATAGTTTGGTTATTAACCGTTTAATAATTTTATCATTAACTTTTTAAATTTTCTTTTTTATGGAGAAGAATCTGAAGTTGAGCCACGTGAAGGTGATTGTGCTTGCGGTGGCTGCGTGGGTGAAGGAAGCCGTTGCGGATGCCTTAGGGAAGATCGAGAAGTATGTGCTGCCGGCAGCAAGCGAGGAGACGCTGGGGGGCATCAAGGCCGGCGAGGGCTTGGTTGTGGAGGCCGACGGGACAGCGAAGGTGGATTTCACTTCTGCCAATGAGTATGCTGACACGGCGGCGCAGAATGCGGCCAAGTATGCGGCGCAGAAGGTGGATGCCATCCTTGCGGATGCCCCTGAGGCTTTCGACACTTTCAAGGAGCTTGCGGATTATATCGAGAGCCACAAGGATGTTAAGGAGGCTCTTGAGCAGGCTATCGGGGAGAAGCTCGGCAAGGATGAGCTTGTGTATGCCACTGACGCGGAGGTGACTGGCGCCATTGAGGAGGCTCTGGCCGAGCCGGAGGCGGCTTAGTTTGGCAAAAGCTGAGCTTTTGAACTGGACGGCTTCGCGAGGGGATTTGCAAAAGCTAAGGTTTTGAACTGAACGGCTTCGCGAGGCTAACGGGATATCAACATTCAATTGACAGGATTTAAAACCGGACAGAGATTAATATGGAGGAAAGAGAGAAGAGCCTGCATTTAGGGCATGTCGGATTGCTGGCGCAGGGTATCCGTGCGCGTGCCGGGGAGATGGAGGGCGTTACGTGGGCTCAGCTGAAGCATATGCGTGACTACAATAAGCTTGTTGCCGGGAGGTATTACCGGATTACGGATTATGAATGCACCACCGTCACGGAGGATACGCGCGCGGCGCAGAATCATTTTGACATCATAGTGCTGGCCGTTTCTCCTTTCCAGCTTTCGGAGGAGGCTATGGCGACGTGGCGCGATCCGATTGAGGATTATGAGGGGACTCCCCTTGAATCGGCCAACCTGAAGGCGTGGAAGCTGTGGTATTCGCTTGACAATAATACGGAGCGGTTCGCGTGGGCAGACCCTGAGAACGGGCGTGGGGTGATTTACCGGATGATCGATGAGTGGGGGAACGATGTGCCGTATGATTTCAAGAACATCGAGTTCAAGAGGTACAGGTTTGTGGCTGACGGGGATTTCTTTCAGGGAAGCAATCTGGACGGAGCCTATTATGGTTTCAAGGGATTTGCGGGGACAGGGCTGAAATTTCCGGAGACAAGCGAATATGAATGGTTCCCTACTTTTGACGGGGGATCGGCATATTATGCGTCTGACCCGGCGAACCGGAGCGTCGGCAATGTGATTGAAAAGGCGGTTGAATTGACCGGGGCATCACGTGGCCGTCAGGTTCTCAACGACATTGTGATGATGGGGAAAGCGAGGAACAACCGATTCGGGGTCAATTGCAGGAGGATGACATTAGGGCAAGATTGCTCAGGGAATGTGTTTCAGGGAGACAGCGGCGTCTATTCACAAGATAATATTTTCAGGGGCCTCGCATTCGGAAACACTTTTGGCTCAGGACTCACTGCCAACACTTTCGGAATAGGCATGCAATATAACCGGATCGGGGGAATGATGCGAAATAACAAGATGAGGGAGTCCATGATTGAAAACAGCATTGGGCATTATTTTCAGAATAACGCTGTAGATGAATCATTTTGCATTAACAATGTCGGTGACTCTTGCATCAACAGTCAGTTTGGCTTTGATTGCATAAGCAATGAGATAGGCCATGAATCGCATAATCTGTATTTTGAGCACAGTTGCCACTCCAACCGCATCGGGAAAGGGTGTCACCATGTCAGCCTGGGCGAACAATGTGAATGCAATGAGGTAGGCGACTTAAGCTTCAACATGGAGTTGCGCCAGCAGTCCTCCTTTAACAGGATAAGGCCGAACTGCTCGGAGATTGACATTGCGGGTGTATATAATGAGATAGGCGACATTTGTGTTTCTGTTACAATTTATGGATCCGAAAACAAGATCGGGGTGAATTGCCATGACATTCTTGTGAAAACCCTGAGCTCCGGCAACCGGATAGGCCCTATGTGTGAGCATGTGGTCATTATGAATGGTTCGATTTCAAATACAATTGGCAGAAAATGCATGAATGTTTACATTGGGGAAATTTGTGAGAACTGCGAGGTCGGGAACGCGTGCGAGGATATATGGTTCGGCTCGCTCGAAAGTGAAACCCTATCCTCTAACTACCGGAATGTCAGTATAGGACCGGAATGTCATGGCTTAGGTCTGGTACGAGGCAATGCAAACAGTTCTTATGCGGTTCAGAATATTACGGTGCATAAGGGTATAAACGGAGCCGGGGATATATATATTGAGAAAAAATATCTTGATATTCCCCTTGAAATTAATCTGGAATTGAATATTAATAACGTATTGCAGTTGAGAATAGGCACTGACACCAGGACATTATGATGGCCGGGAGGGGTCTATGTGATTATTATGGAGATTGATAGAGTGATGATTTAATTTAAAATATCATTGACTATGAGAGAGATTATTGATAACTTGCTTCATGAGCATCTGTATCTTCACGTGCTCTTGATTTCGATTTGTGTTGGAGGCATCTTGATGGCTATGGGCGTGGATCTGTTTTTCGGTATCCGTAAGGCCAAGGCGTTGGGTCAGGCCACGACCTCGACGGGATATAAAAAGACGTGCGAGAAGGGACGCAAATACTTCATGCCTTTCTCTGTGCTGATGTGCATAGATATCATTGGCTGCATCATCCTCCCTGCCCCGTTCTTTGCGATGATCTGGGCGGCGTGGTGCATTTTCTGCGAGTTCAAGTCGGTTCGTGAGAAGTCTTGGACTAAGGCTGAGCTTCGCAAGGCTGAAAAGACTATGAGCATCATTATCGAGAACAAGGACGATATCGCGAAGATGATTGCTGATATGGTTCTTGGAAAGGAGGGAAAGGAGACTGATGACGGGGAGGCCGGCAGAGCCGATAGCATAAACAGCTTCGCGAGGGAGGCAAAAGCGAGGCTTTTGAACTGAACGGCTTCGCGATACAAGAGAGATAACAAATATTAAGCTTTTAATAAATAAACTATTATGATAGTATTGGTGGATAATGGCCATGGTTTTGACACAAAGGGGAAGTGCAGTCCTGACGGGAAGTATCAGGAGTGGGCTTGGAGCCGGGAGATGGCATCGCTTATTGTGCGTGAGCTTTTGCGACGGGGATATGATGCGCGCCTGCTCGTGACGGAACGCGAGGATGTGCCTATTAACAAGGGAACGGATAGCCGTGTGAAGCGTGTGAATGAGATATGCCGTGTTCACGGGAAGGAGAATGTGATTCTCTTATCTATCCACAGCAATGCCGGCCCGGTGTGTGACGGCCAGTGGCACGACGGCAGATGGTCGGGTTTTGTTGCGGAGGTTTCGCTTAATGCTTCGGAGAAGTCGAAATTGCTTGCGGATTTCATCTGGGCGCGTGCTATAGAGGCAGGGCTTAAGGGTAACCGTTCGGTAATTGAGAAGCCGGGGAAACGTTTCATTCAGCAGAACCTCGGTATCTGCCGAGAAACTCATTGCCCGGCTGTGCTGACGGAGAGTGCGTTTCACGATACGCACGATGGTGTGAAGATCCTGACGGAGCGGAAGCAGAGCATCATGCTTGCCCATGTGAACGGCATTATGGATTACCTAAATCATATTGGAGGGGTGAAATGATGAAGAGATTTTTCGAGATTTTCGGTTTGGTGGCTTTGGGGATGATTGCAGGTGCGATGCTTCACAGGTGTCAGAATCCTCGGGAGGAGCCGAGGGGATACGGCACAGCTTCACCTTATGGCAAATCTGCTGAGGGAGTTGATGTGGCGACTTATTCTGATACTCTCCCCTATTCTTTGCCTATCCCTACTGGGGAGCGGGCTGTCGGGAATGTCACTGCTTCGCTGAAGAGGAGCTTGCCGGCAGAGCCGAGAGCAGAGACAGCTTCGCGAGGGATTGACAAAAGCGGAGCTTTTGAACGAGACAGCTCCGCAAGGATTGGCAAAAGCGAGGCTTTTGAACAGGACGGCTCCGCGCCGGATGCATCTGTTTTTTGCGCGAAGGAATTTAAGGAGGAGCTGATTTCGGATGATTCGGTGGCGGTTGAAATTCCTATCATTCAGCGTGAATATGAGGGGGAGGATTATCATGCCTGGGTGAGCGGATATGAGCCGAGGCTTGACAGCATATCCATATTTGCCAAGCGCGAAGTGGTGACGGTACGCGAGCCTCCCAACAGGCCTAAACGGTGGGGAATCGGTGTGTTTGCCGGATATGGCGTGACTCCTGCCGGCTTACAGCCTTGTGCCGGAATCAGCATCAATTACAACCTATGGAATTTCTGATATGACTGAGGTTAATATTACGATAAACAAAGCGGAGGTGTATGAGGAGGTTTCGCAGACCACCTCATACACCGGGGCGAAGATGGAGAATGACGAGAAGGCTTATGACCGCATCTTCACCACGGAGGAGGACAGGAGCCAGCTTGAGCGCTTCTGGAATGAGAGTTGCGTGGCGGTGTGCGAGACGCTTAAGGAGTTTGTCCTGGAGGAGCAGAATGGGGAAGATGGATTTACCGTGCGCCTGGGTCTCTCTTCGGCTTTTGAGACTTCTCTGGAGCCGGCTATGAAGAAAGAGCTGTTTTCCTTCTTTGTTACGAATATCGTATGCAAGTGGTATGTGTTCACTAACAAGAAGGAGGCTCCTGATTTCGGGATGTCGGCGGCCGGTATGCTTGAGGGGGTGAAGAAGAAGGCTTATTACCGGAGGAAGCCAACGAGGCCTTCCACCCGAGCCACCCAGAGACAAACTGCATCCTGAGGCAGATGGGCAGGAGCCCTCACTGCGTTCGGACCACAATTAGAGAGGGGGAACGAACTCGACCAGGGAGGGGGAATGATCACCACCAGGGAGGGGGAAGCAGAAGGGGCTGAGATTTATTACTGAGAATATTATTTGAGATTGAGAATATTATTTGAGATATGGAGAAGAAGCAGATTATAACGGTGCATCAGGATGTGAAGAATATCCTTTATGATGCGAGGAACAAGGCATATATCACTGGTAACAGCCGTATGGCGAGCGGTGCTATAAATTATGAGGCGGGCTCAAAGATGCAGGCTTCGGAGGACACGGAGGAGGATGACCAGCTTAAACGGAGCCTGACCACCTATTTCACCGGGCTCAAGTCGAAATTGGGAGAGTATCTGGATGAGGAGACGACTACAACCAACAATCTTATTGCAGAGCTGATCGATAGCGAGGGGGTTCTGACTTTGGCCTTCAGGTTGCCGACCAATTACAATAATGCTTCTGCAGATGCATTGGGAGCGGGCATCCACGCTTATCTTGTGGATATGATCCTGGCGGACTGGTTCACCATCACGAATCCTAATGAGGTGAAGGGATATATAGACCATGCCAAAGTACAGATTGATGACGTGAAGGCGGCCCTTTACAAGCGTAGTAGGCCGACGCGCCCTCCTAAACCAAAATTCCCGGAATGATGAAAGATGACATTGAGATTGTAGGATGCGGAGAAAGTGAGGACGTGGGGAGAAAGCTTGTGTTGCTGATCTTCAAGCGAGAACAGCTTCTTTATGATATAAAGAACTATTGCTACATCGAGGGAGACATCATGCCGGAGGACACGCAGCACAGTCGCCACATGGTGCAGGATGTGGGTGAAGAAGGGAACGTGGATAGGGTTACGCGAGTGCTTGACCTTGCTCATGCCGACATTGTGGAACGCCTCTACCCTTTCACCCAGCACGAGCTAAGCCACCCTGTTCTGGATGACAGGCTGAGGGAGAGGCCGGTGTATGGAGTTTTCCTTAATGTTCCGGCTGCATTCTCCCAAACCACGGTAAGACTTTTGGCTAAGCTGATTCACGAATTGCTTGTCTGCACTGCCGTGGCAGACTGGATGAGCATCACAAATCCCTCAAAGGAGGAGACCTGGAGGCTTAAGGTGGGAAACATAATTGCGAGGATAAACCAGGTGAAGGATTTCAGGAATAAACGTACACGCATCAGGCCACATTGGATTTAGTTTTTTGGGTTAATAGTTGAAGGGCCGCTGTGCATCACGCATGGCGACCCTTCTGCTAATAGATAATTTTTAAGCAAAATCAGTAAAAATTTTTATCTTAGGTGGTTTGTGAATCGTGGTACCAGCCCAATGGTTGCTCCCGAAAGGCTCTCTCCCCTATCGAGACTGCATATAAGGGCAATACGGAAATATTTATATGGTGTTCCGCTGAATGCCCTTATGGCTTCTCCCCTGGAGGATGATACGAGATGCCAGTCTATGAGGTTGCGTGAGGCATATAGGACGGATTTGATATGTCCTTTTGCGAAATATCCTCTCTGGATCATGGTTCTCACCGTTTTCAGCAGATCTGGGGCACCGAGCTTTATTGGGCGCGTTATGAGGAACTGGGGATGGTATTCGGTGCTTTCCCGTGAGAAATCGACGATGGCTCCATCTCTTTCGGTGGCCATTGCCTCCGGGTAGAAGTTGATTGTTGATTCTATTGCTGACTCTATCATTCCCCATTGCCGGGAGCGGAGGGAGTGGATGTAGGCGTATGGGATGGAGGGGTTGTATAGGATTATGCGCTGGTGGATGTAGTCGTAGATTATTCCGCAGTCTTTGAGGAACCGGGAGAATGGGAGGAGCTGGGGGAGGCTATCTACACCCGGAGACAAACGGGCTCCGCTCTCTACACCCGGAGACAGACGGGATGCGGAGCGTATTGCTTCCTGCAGGGATGGGAGGGAGGATATTGGGAATGGATGTTCCGAGGCTATTGAATCGGTGATGCATTGTGCTTGCGAGCCGGAGAGGAGCATTATCCCCCTGTCTGTGGGGAAGAGGACGGCGGAGTCTATCTGTGTGATTGCCGATGGGTTGATGCAGATATCGCGCGTGATGGGCTGGCGGGCATTGATCACACCGGTTGCGCTGACTTCAAGTGCCCAAACCCCGTTTAACGCGAAAGCATAGAGGGGGAATTGTCCGAACTGTCCTTGGGAAAGTGGACGCGCGGCAGAGGAGATTGCCATAACCTGACTCGCCCCGACTGAAACTATATTAGTTACAGGGAAATAGAAGGGATTGTTCACTTCTGAGACATAAACCTTATTTTTTACAGGGATAGTTTGTGAGACTGTACTTGCCTCACTGATTTCTTCTGGTAAGGATCCGAGTAAGAATTCAGGGGAATCAGAGCCAAGGCCACGGAACCAATAGGATCCGTTAAGGAAGTCATGGGTTGTTAGGTGCAGGTGCCAATACCCTTTTGTTGTAGCAAGAATCATCTCCTTTGCATTTGCATCCGGGTAAAAGAGATATCGAGGGAACTGCAATGCAGGGGAATAGGTTGTCCTCTCTTCGGATTGTACCCACACGGACATATTTCCCCGTTTGATCTTAACGTAAATTGTGATGTCCTCTTTCCATTCTGACGTATCTGGCGCTCCTTCTGAAAACTGTGTCATATCAGGCAGAGAGAAGCCGGAGAATGGGATTATGGAAACGTCCGCCAATGTTAAGCGCGCATTGTATTCAAGGGCGCATGTTGCAAGCAGGGAAGCGTGGGAGTCGTAATCATCTTTCAGAAGAGGCTGTTGGTGAATAGTGGTCAAGGTTTTTTCAGGATCAACTATTTTGAATTTATCAGTTTTTTCAAGATTCTCGATATCGATAGAGGCTATACGGTAGAACTGGGATGCATCCCGTATGCCTGCTTCAATATCCTTTATGGACTTTTTTGAATAGTTCCAGATATGATTGGTAAAGTCTTCCTGATGCTCGGTGTTAGAAAATAGAGAATAAGAGGGTTCATCTGATGAAACAGATCCGGAAGAATGGCGGTGGTAATCCCTATTTTCGTCACCTCTGGTTGGAAGGTCGTTGATTGTGCCATAATGACGGAATACAGGATATGTTTGGCTCTGGGATGTGCGATGTGCGAGCGAAACTTCACCATCCTGGTTGAAGGTGTAAATCTGTGGCGTGACGAAAATATCAAGAGATGTGACTATGTCTTTCCACTTCATGAGTTCCGTGAGGTCGGAATTGATCCTGAAGAGAAGTGAACAGGAAACACAGGCTATCTTATTGATGATTTTTGCGGTCTCTTCCGAAAAGGAAATTGACTCGCATTGAATAGTGGGCGCCTGCGAGTTTGGAATCATCAGAATCGGTGCAGAATGCATTGTGTATGAGCCGTCAAAAAGCTTGTATGCATACCGTATGAAAAACGGCTGAACGAACTGGCCCTTATCTGTTGAATCCTTTATGTATTTATTCAGGATAGCATATAAGGCATTTGACAGGGCATTGTTGAAAGCTTTTCCCTCTGCCGTAGTGACATAAGGTTGTCTTAATGTCTCCCCTCCTGGATGGGAGGAACTGAAGAATCCCGTTAGCTGGAGGACATATTTTTTTTGATTATCATCTGCAACATGCAGTTCAATATTATAGTTTTTGGAATTCGAGAATATATTTGTTGATGAGGCGAGTGCGAAATCAACACTGATTTCCGGGATATGATACCCAAGAAAGCTGTAGGTATCCTGATCGGTATTCAGGATGCAATAGCCAATCGATTCTCTTGAAAGTAATATCAGAATGTTCCCTATCGCCTTGCAACCGGTGACGGGATGGTAGAGGGTGCATATTCGGTGGTGATGGCTGGAGAGGCACATGTCGGCGGTGAGGCTGTTTTCTTCAGGTGAGGCAGTGTCGGGAAGAGCCGATGCAGGGATGAAGAGGATGTCGGTCGAGCCGTCGTCGAATGGATGGGCCACGATATAGTTGCGCACTGAGGGCGAGGGGTTGTGGATGCATAGGATGCGGAACTCTTCGGGGAGGGTGAAGAGGTGGCGCGGTGCGGGAATGGGTCGCAAAGAGCTTTCCTCGTTGAGGAGGTTGAGGGAAAGGGTGAGGTCTCCGTCGGGTGAATCATAGTCGGAGGGGACGGCTGTATGGCCGGTGTATCTTATTTCTTTATTTGTCATGACTGTTATCTTTTAGATTATTTGAATCTTTAGGCTTGATGATCATAAAGGGGCTTTGGTTATTATGGGGAGGTATGGTTTGCCGTTGATATGGATTTCTTCGCCACACATCAGGGACACGCGTGCGGTTGCTCCGCATGCTTCGAGGATTGCATGGCACAGCAGGACGGAGTTTGCCCGGAAATACCGGCTTCCCGGATTGACAGGATGGCATCGCGCGGAATGGTTGCCTATGAAGCTTTGGTGATGCTCTGCGAAGAGGAGGTACTCCCCTCTTTCTTTTGCAATGTTGATGCATGATCTGTCGGTTAGGTTCAGAATGCGCGCCACTCGCGATGTTATGCAGATTTCGCCGGAGGATTTGAATGTTATGTCGGGGCGACGTGATGTGGGGATTAGCTTTTCCATTTCGCAAAGATATGTGTAAGGTTAATAAAAATTGTTTTAAGTGTTGAGGTATGGAATCCTTTTGGGGCAGGCTCCTTAAAAGCACCCGGAGACAAACCGCGCCCTGAGACTGACAGCAGGAGTCATCACTTCGTTCAGACCACAATATGGAGGGAGAATTAGCACAATCGGGATGGCGCGTATTCTTTTGAAGGGATGGACGGGCGGTGGGCTATTCCTGCTGACTGAAGAGATTGGGGGCTTGCTGTTCTTTAAGGGCGAGGATCCTTTTTACCCTTGCAATTTCATCGTCTATCTCTTTTTCCAGTGCTTTGGCTTTCTGAAGGGATTCACGGGAGCGAGTGGCGAAGTATTCCTTCTGAAAGATTCGGAGCAGGGCTACGCGGTCGAAGAATTGGCGGTGTGTCATTGGATTTTCTGGTTTTGGGGTTAATGGAGGGAGGTGGTTGGCTTCGAGGAGAGGGTTGAGGGTTTTGAGGGCTTCGTTATATTCCTCCGGACGGATGAAGTCGAGCGCGGAAGATTTGTGCCTGACATATTGGAAACGTTTGTATCGGGATCGGGTCGGGATTGTCATGGGCTGTTCAGGATTATTAAAGTTGATTGGCGGTTGGACCGCTTCTCTTGGTTCAGTAGTGGAACCTTTGAGAAGTTCTTCCTTTAGATATTTGAGCCGACGGGGTGTAGAGCATATTACCGTCCGGCTGTCTATTCTCATCGAGCGAAGTCTTGAGGCTTTCTTGCGCTCGATCTCTTTCATTTTTTCCAGAGCCTTGATTGCATTGGCTCTTTCATCGGCTCTCTCGGTTGAGAACCGTAGGGTTAGGTTTGATTCTGTCATTTCCCACCTCCCTTTCCACACTTGCAGTCGGGGTCATGCACGATGGATGCGCCGCCTGCCGCCTTATTCATTGCTGAATCGTAAAATTTGTAACAGATATAGGTATGCCCATGATAATGCAACGTCTCCATCTGTTCTTGCCCATAGATTGTATTGCACTCTCGATTTGAATACTTGAATCCGCATAGGATTACGATGACGGCGAGGGCAAATAGGTATTTTAGGGTTGGTTTCATTCTTCTCCGTAATTAAAGTCGTTGATTTCATATTCCCAATTAAGGGCATCTTTCTCATTCACATTGTCGGCAAGCCAATCCATAGCCTTGCCGTCTCTTATCTCACCATCGGAGATTGAGCCTCCGTTGTCGTAGATGTCGCAGAGCTGGTCGTAAACTTCATCGGAGACTTCTCTTGTAATCTCCACGTCATACTTGCAAGTGACGTTTATTGTTATTGTTTTCATTTCTTATCAGTCTTTATATGATTATTCTCCAAGCACCAAATAGCCAACTGATTGAGCGCGTCTATGAGTTCGGGTCTTTCTGTTGCGCCCATAAAGTGATACGCCTCATCGCCAATATCCCAAAGCATGTAAGAAACTTCATAGCCTTGCGATGATGCTTCTATGCTTAGGTGATAACCATCAATCTCTTTCGGCAGGATTGAGAGGATGTCGGTAAGGGTAAATGTTGGCACTCTATACATGCCTACATAACTGCTCGCCAGCTTCGCATCAACGCCAAGTTCAATAAGTTTGGCGGACTCTTCTATTGTAAGGGTTGTTTTCATAAGTCATTCAAAAGTTTAGATTGTAGCCATTCCGCAAAATCAATGTATCTGTCAACTATCCATTTGAACGCCCATCCAATACAAGCGAACGTAAAGACTGCTGCAAATGGAATGAAGATGATTGCGTGATAGGCTATCTTTTTAGGGTTGATTTTCATTTCTCAGTTACATCTTTGCTGATATGCCTTGCGAAGTCTAACCGCGAGCCTCTGAATCATCAGCTCTGCGGACTCGGCAGGAATATCCTTGTTGTTTTCTACTATCGCCTGAATATTGTTGGCAAGCGCGTTGAATACTATATTCAGCATCACCGCATCTTCGGGCAGGTTGTTTTCAATCATAAAGGCATCTATGGTAGCGCCTATCTGCTTGTGTAATTCGTTGGCATATTTGCCTATGAGTTTCTTGATTTCTGTTTCGTTCATTTATTATCGGTTTTAGGGGTGAATTCGGGACAGTTGACTCGGTTAATACAAGAGAGCCAAAGCCCATGAATTACAGAGTACATATTACAGAAGCCGTTATTAAAATGCTTGCACTCTCGCGGGTCTTGTGTTTTCTTATCCATAATATCGGAATGGTGTGAAGTGAATTATTGGGAGAGGCTGATTGCGCGGTGTGTTCTCAAACCAGCTTAGCCAATCAATTCGAGAAAGGCCGTCATGTACATCTAACTCGGGGAAGGAATCAAGGGTAAAGCATAACTGCCCGATTGGAGGAAGCGATAAACATTCAATCCCAATTCCATTCTCTTTGGTTAATTTGCCTATCTCTATCTGTTTACTTCGGTATGGTTTGTCTTGCCATTGACGGATGGATAGACAAGCTTCACCACGTTCCACCTCTTCCATACGCTGTTTCCATAGAGGGTAATTCGTGCGGATCGTGTGGATTTTCTCTCCGGCCATTAGTTTCTCTCGGAATCTGGTAGGTTCCCCTTGCCGGATATGTCCTTTCGGAAATACCTTTGATAGTATGATCACGTAGGTTTTCATTGGTTGTAATCAAAATAATTTTAGTTGTTGACGGTGTTGCATGAGCCTTTTCTTGGAGGCTTCAAAGTAATGCTGATCCAGCTCTATACCGAGGAGCTGATAGCCGAGGTCATTGCAGGCAATGGCTATGCTTCCCGAGCCGAGATGGGTGTCAAGGATTTTCCAGCCTTTCTGAGCGAACCTGTTGAGGAGCCACGCATAGAGGGTAACTGGCTTCTGCGTGGGGTGAATCCTCTTCTCATTTAGCTTCTTGTTTCCCTGCATTGTTCGGCCTTCTGTCATTGACTTTCCTTGGCACATCCCGTTCCACATGAATGGGAACAGACGCACGGAATCGAACAGGTCGGTGGCCGCTATCTCGCAGTCGGAGAATGTGGAGGAGCCGTTGCATTTGTCCCATACGATGCGCCCGGGGGCGAATCGATAGTCAAAGTAGTTGCATCCCCAGATTATGTAGTGGCGACTCACGCGGAGAAGTTCGTCGAAGTATTCCTTTCCCGGCACCTCCCATTTCTCGGATTTCGGATAGTTGACTCTCCTTATTCCTGACGTGCTTATTCGCTGGCCGTAGAACTCCCTGCGCTCTGGACCCGAGAAATATGGAGGGTCAACGATAGCGAGATCAAAAGATTTGTCCGGAAGCTCCCGCAACTTCTCCATGCAATCGCCGTGATGAAGCGTTATGTTTCCAAAGTTTTCGATCATCCTTCCTTTAATTGAGTTTTAATTCGATTTCTGACTATTTCGAGGTGACCCTTGGCTTCATTTAGGCTTTCGGCTGCCTTGGATAGAAGATAATATTCGGCAGACTCCATGGAAACTTTATCCCGAGCCTTATCAAGATTATCCATCTCTTTGTCTATTTTCGAAATAGCCCTTTCACTACGTTTTAGGACATTATTTAATCGTTTCTCTTTTGATGTCATCTTTCCTTGATTTTATGCTGTTGCAATTCTTGTTTTCAAAATTCAAATTCAAATTCAAGTTGCACCGCCGGCTCCTTATATCCTGGATGGGATGAAAGATAACTCTCGCGGAGCTTCTTCCTGATCGTCTTCCTTTCCTCTTCAGAGACATTATTCCTGTCAGCCTCAAAGTTCCGCTTCAAGGCAAGTTCAAGACTTCCTTGAAAAAGCTTGTCTTCCATAAAGAGCGAATACTCGGTGAACATCCTGACCGCGCCCTCGGCATCCATCTTCTCGTCTTCGGTCTGATCGCGTACATATACGACATCCATCATTCTGTTGATAAACTTCATCGTCTTCTCCTCTCGCTGGCAGTCATTCTCAAAGACAACTGAGATAGCCTCCTTCTTCCGGATCTTGTTGAGCTTGCACCATCCATAGAAAACGCGGAGACGCTTGCCGACGGGCTTGCTCTTGTGTTTGGCATCGAGGATTGCGAGGCGTTTTTTTAAGATCGGGTTCATAGGCTTTCGTATTCAAGCAAGAGGTTGAACTCATCTCCATCTTCACTATACAGCCTCTCCCGGGTGGCATAGACAAGAGGAATGGCATATCGCCACTGCTCTTTATCTTCGTCCCATGCGTCGGGAGAAACCTTGTCAACGACGATATAGACCGGGGTATCGTTGGGGATATTCCGGATTTTCTTTTTCAGCTCTCCTGCCGTCATTGGTGTGGCATGGAGGATATGGTCGGGAATCTCATTGATGTCATCCTCAACTTTTCGCCACGGGTTCTTCAATGCTTCGGTGGCTCCTGCAAGGTAGATCTGAGCAAGTTCGTCCTTAAATTCGTTCCATGGAGCATTCTGATATTTGTCAACCATTTTCTCCAATATCTTCCCTGCGTGGAGACTTGCTTTCTCTTCTATTGTTTTCATATTCCTTTCATTGTTTCTTCATAAAACTTCTTTTCTTCGATGCAGTCAATGCAGACTTGCTGGCCGTCCTCGGTATAGATAAGCTCGTCTGACTTTTCTCCGCACCAGTCGCATTCTCCGCTATGGAGACCGGAGGGATTATAGATTGTTTCTGTGGTCATCTCTTTTCGATCTATTAAAATTCAAATAAACTCAGTTGGATTGCCCCGGATGTTTTCACTTTCGATAGTGCTTCGGCTGCCGTGATTTCCTTCGAGATTATGCGGTCGAGCTCGGCCATTGCCTTTGATGCGCCATTGTCGTCACGGTAGCGTTCCTTTATGCAGTAGGCGCAGTCAAGGATTGCCCTGGATCGGGACGGGAAGCATGTCCGCGTGTTGAGCCAGCATCCTCCACCGCCTCCGCCGCTCTTGTTGGCCCAGTCGTAACCATAGACCCAGCCCCGGGGTGTCTCGGAGACCTTTATGCTGAAGTGGTAGTCGTTGTATCGGCCGAATGTGTATGGGATATCGGGATTCATGCAGACTCCGAATTCATTGTATTCGTAGCCGTTGAAGGTTGTGGCCGTGTCATTCATATCTGTTTCTTTCATATTATTCCGGTTTGACGTAAGCTTTTAGCGTCGGCTTTCGCCTGTCATGGGGATTACGTTATAGGTCTTGAAGCGGTCGATGATGCGGCCATAAGAGTCTTTCTGGCCGAACTTCGCTTTCAGCTTGCCGTTGTCGAGGTTGGTGGTGAGGTGAGCGAACTTTCGGTCGTATTCGGCAGGGTTCGACCAGATTTCATTACGGGCGTGGAGGAAATCGTGAATGATTGTATCGGTGTCAATTCCATAGAATGGCCGGTTGTCAACCCCGATATCGTTCAGGCATAGGTTCATGGGTGATCCTTGGAATCCACGTGTGCCTTTGATGTTATATAGGAAGCCGTCGATGTCGTTATGCACCGAGTAATAGTTCACCATCTGGGTTACGGAGACGTTATGGAACTGGCGCGGTGAGTCGATGCGCTTGAGGTATTCGGAGAATATCTGCATCAGCAATGTCTTGCCTACCCCTACTCCACCCTGCAGGAGAATGTTCTTGTGGAGCCTGTAGCCCCTGTCGGGGAACACCTCTTCACACAGAGGACTGCCGTTGAAGTAGAGCAGAAGGAAACGGATCACCTGCCGGTTGTTGTCGTCGATTATGAACTGCCGGCGTTGGGGCGCAAGGATGCGGTTTGCCACAAAGAGTAATAAATTGGCGTGGGCGTTGTAGATTTCCTGGTTTTCCATATCGGGCAATGCGCGCTGTTCCTTTTCGCATTGCGACTGATACCTCAGGGCTACCTTATGGAGTGTCTCCCATGGTTCTTTGCACCTCTCTTCAGATTTTATGACGGCAAGGAGACCCCGGTCCCATTCGACGTTGCCGGTGGGTTGCTTGCCGTGCCTGATCAATTCCTGATGCAGGCTGGCTGGATATGTTGACATAATCTCTTTTGTTTAATCAAGGCCTCCGAAGCCACCGTTATAGGTGTAATCGTCGGGCTTGGATGGTTCGCTGTTTTTCCTTTCGGCACCCGCGTATGCTTTGCGCATCCATGAGGTGAAATGGCGTTTCGCATCATTCAATGAAGGATGAAGTTTGTCACCACGTTCCACCTTGCAGTGAGTGATGAAAGCGTCAAGTCGTTCCTGGCATTCCCCTTTCTCTATCTTGAATTGCATGCATACCGGCTCGAGCCATATCACATCTGATTTGATTAGCGCAACTTCATCTTCAAAGCTTGCATAAGGAGGTGGCGATTTTAAAGGGGTTGAAGTTTCGTCCTTTGCCTCCGCCATTTTCTTTTTGGGCTTCCTTCCACCCTTCTTTCCGTTCTCGAACCGGCTGATGTTGGCATCAAGGTTCGGTTTGACGAGGGTGAACATTCCGCGTGCGAATGGTTTCAGGTCCTCCGGTTGCTTACCATACAGCGCATACTCGGTTATGGCTGTAAAAACTTCCAGCCTGATGTTGTCAGGCAAATCTCGGATTGCTTCATAGAAGCTCTTGTAGAAGATGAAAGAATCTCTTTCCATATTTCTTACTCTTTTAAGGCAGTCACCGTCGTGCCCCATTCCCCGCTCTCCGGAGGAATGACCCGCAGACGCCGGTCGGCTGAATGGATTTTCAGATCTCTGTTATCCGTATCCCGTGAACCTGAAGCATAAGCTTCCTTTTTATAGCGTATTCCTTAGTTCGCACCCCTTTGGTATCTTCCACCACCAGATTGCCCTCCTTGTCATGATATACGAAGTCTGCGTAGTAGGAGCATTCCTTTTCCATGCATTTGCCGGAAGGATCGCGTTGTGTGGGAATCAGCACATATTTCACCTGTTCACGGAGATCGGAAATCTCGCCGGAGCTGAGCAAAGCTTTCAGCACACATGCGCGTCGGTATTCCTTTTTTGAATCGTAGCCAAATGTTTTCCTTGCATGGTACTTGTTGCCCCGTCGGGTTATGCACCCACCGGAGGACTTTCCCCCGGTGAGCTTGAATAATTCATCAATGCTCATTTTCATCATTGTACACCTCTGAGAAAGAGACCGGGACGAAACAGCCGATCGGGATTATCTTTGAAGTCTCGATGTTGGAGCGGATATCATATTTGACAAAAGTCCTTTCGGGATGGCTGAGGGATTCTAAGTAGGCCTCCTCCTGTGCGTCCCTGAGATATTTTTCAATGAGAATATTCGCACGGACAGCGGAAATAGTCTGAACAATGAAGGTATGATCAGATTCCATTGTTCCTTCCTTTTCATGAGTGCGGACGACGTGCGCCCCGATTTCGTAGAACTTCATCCCCTCCCTTTCGTTCTTCGTATCATCCTCTACATCGGGATTGCCACTATTGATCTTGTCGATAGTTCCCTCAACAAAGGTCTCCATTGATATATCCCCTTTGAGATAGGCGGTATCAAGTTCAAGTTTGCGCGCTTCGGCAGGTTTCAGACGGTCGATTATGACTAGCAGTAGTCCATTTCCTCCACCTTCGTTATCTCAAACTTCCCTTTGAAATTCAGTTCTATGAAGTCAACCAATATCACCAGAACGTTAGCTACTGATGAAGCATAGAGAAGAAAGGTCTTTTTCTTATCCTCGATCTTAGCTACAGCCTTGAATGGTAAAAGTGATGTGCTTGTCAGCAATATACCCTGCCTGTTCTGATTAGAGACCTCTACCTCTCTAAGTGAGCCTTCCTGCAACATAAAGTTGATTGAGGACAGTTGCTCATTGTCGATATATGTGCCTCGCTCAAGAAGCACCTCATGACGCTCTATCGAAACAGTTTCGCCTGTGTCCTTATCTGTCATGGCTTCAAACCATGTGCGTAAGGCTCGCCGGGCAACAAACTTACCGAGCATCCTTTTTGGATCGGTAGTAACATACCGGATTTCCGTTTTTCGGGATTCTACAGAGAACGGAGATTTTGTTTTTATACTGCTCATTTCAACGCGTCTTTAATTTTCTTACATAGGATCAGTTTCACGGTCTGGTGTGGCGGTATGATGACTGGCTCACCCTTGCAGATGTTACGGGCTAACTTCTGTTTGGCATTCCGCACCTTGAATGTGGCGAGACCGCGAAGCGATATTGTTTCTCCGGCGGCAAGGGTATCAGCCAATACTGTCACCACCCCTTCCACAGCTTCCATAGCGGTTGAGCGAGCCATTCCGCGCCCAACAAGTTTTTCAACGAGATCTGCTTTTGTCATAGTCTTGTAGTTTTTGTTTGTATTTAATTGTTAATTTCCTTATCATGTGTGAGCGACAGGCGCATTTCTGCATTGGCAGTATCGCGAGCGCATCATATAGCCTGGCTGCATCTTCAAGATATTTGATAAAGGTCTGCAAATCGGTTTTAGCTACTTCCATCTTCCATGAATTGTGAGACGAGTTCATCAAAATACATTTCATCTTGCGGAATATCATCATTCGAAGCCATGATCTGATTAGCAATAGCCTTTTTGGTATGAATGATGTTGTAAAGAACCCTGTCAATTGTGCCACGTCCGAGCAGGTAATAACAGGTTACATTATCCTTCTGCCCAATGCGGTGGGCGCGGTCTTCGCACTGACAGCAATCGGCATACGTCCATGGAAATTCCACGAACGCCACATTTGAGGCGGCAGTAAGGGTGAGGCCGACCCCGGCGGCTTTTATTGAGCATAGCGCGAGCTGGGCATGACCCGATTGGAAACTGTCAACAGCCGCCTGTTTCTCCACCGATGTTTCCCGACCTGTGATGGTGACGGCTTTCGGGAAAGCCTTTTTGAGAGCATCGACAATCTCATGCAGGGAACAGAAAAGGATAAGGGGCTTATCGTTGGCAAGAAAGGTATTTACAAAGTCGATAGCCTGTTTAATCTTACCCTTAGCCGACAGGGAACGCAACGTCATGAACTTTACAAGGGCCTCCATGCGCATCTTACGGCGGATCTCCACGTCAGAACACTCTGTATATTTTTCAAGATACTCGCGTAGATCAGCGGCGGCAGTATCGTAAATCTCTCTCCCTTTAGGATCAAGCTCCACGAGGAGGTCAGTCCGTGTCTTTTCGGGAAGTTCCTTTAGCACCGACCTCTTTTCACGCCTAATCATGCAATGCGCATAGAGTTTGCGCGACAATTCAGCAAGAGCCTCCGCCTGTTCCTCTTCCTGGTCTTTGCCGAATGAGCAATAATCCGCTACAAACTGACTCCGGCTTCCAAAGTTTTCTCCGAGCCTGTCCATGATGGAGAGCTGAGAAATGAGATCTTCGGGACGATTAACAACAGGCGTACCCGACAAAAGGGCAATAATTTTCTTTCCTGTGCAAATTCCTTTCGTGAAGATTGTCTGTTGCGCTGATGGGTCTTTCACCCTGTGGGATTCATCTATTATGACCGAGCGGAACAATTTGATATAATCCGCAAAGACTACATCTTTGAGCCGGAAAGCACCGTTGGACTTTATATCCCATACGAAATATTTGCGGAGTGATTCAAAGTTGACGATCGCCACTTGATACATTCCCATTTTGAGGAGGTAAGGGAATGTTCCGCGCACTGAATCCTGCAACACCAATGCCCGCACGTCTGCAAACTTCTCAAACTCCCTCTGCCAATTTATCTTTAGTGATGAAGGGCAGATAACGAGGCAAGGATAAGCGTGAGCGCAATCGACCACACCAATACTTTGCAGCGTCTTTCCCAACCCCGGCTCATCACCAATGAGAAAGCGCTTCTTTTGGAGTCCAAAGAGAATGCCCTCCTGTTGGTAATCGTAAGGCTCAACCTTTAGATTGTGATTTATGCTTTTTGTCATTCTTTTGAAAAAATTGTTGGCGGTAGATTGCGCATTTCTCATCAAAACTCATTTTTGAAGATGTGAGACAACCTGCGCGAAACTTGTTTATATTATCTCTGAGATTATTATCGCTCATAGTGTAAATGCCCACCACTGAAAGGCTAACTCTTCATATTTCTCTCGCCCTGCCTCATAGACTGCATCGCCACGATTGATTTGCTTTTTGAATACCTTGCTGTTCTTTTTGCTGATGGCATATATGAAGTCATGGTCTGAGTTGGCTATGTCCATGTACCAAGCGCGAGAGCGGTCCCAATCAAAGAAATCGATCATTTCCTCAAATTCCTTTTGGGAAGTGGCGGCAGTAGTTTTCAGGTCACCTCCGAAAATGCCGAGCCACCAATCCCATTTGCACCGGGTGTCGAGGTGGAAAGGAAATCCGCAATACTCAAACTCTTGCCCCTGATTAACCATGAATTTTTGTGTCTCAGCATTTTTAAGGACATACTCAAGGAAACAATCATGGCGGCCCTCCGAGCGAAGGGATTTATACATTTCCTGCGCGTGCATGAACTCATCTTCAGTGTATTGTGTATCGTCAACGGTGAACCGATAATAGTTGACACGCGCAGGTTCGGTAATCATGGCGTCCACCAGATTCCCGAAACGGAAAGCCTCTTCCCGGTTGCCGAATTGCAGCCGGGGATGAAGAAGCTCTTTGAGGGCAGTGAGGTCTGAGTTGGAGACCTCACTACGCTGATAATATGTATCGGGATTATTTGACATAATTACTGTGCCTTTACGTCTTCGACATACTCAATGCCTGGATCAATGATTTCTTCTCCCTCCTTATTGGCTAACTTCTCGCAGAAGGTTATCATCTTCTTGAAAATCCTGTCAAGTTCCTCCTTGCCGAGGTTGCAGCCCTCCTTAGCCCACCACATAGACAGAACCTGCATGTAGCCGGAGGGCCCCGTGACGTTAATTTTCTTTGTCACCTTCGTTTTCGGCCGATAGGCGGGAGTGGATGCCTTTGCGAAATTGAAGAGGTTGACAGCTTCGGAGTTGGCTTTTATTGCTTCGGCTTTCTTTGCCTCCTCCTGTTCACGCGCTTTGCGCTCTGCCTCCTTTCTTGCGGCTTCGGCGGCTTCACGCTGTGCGAGCTCTGCCTTGATACGCGCAGCTTCGGCGGCATTGGCTTTTGCGGCACGTTCCAGCTCGACTTTCTTAGAGGGCAGTCTGTCGAGAATATCCTGACGATAATCGCCTACTTCAGTTCGGAACTGTTCCGAGAACTGGCTAAGCAGATTTTTCAAGACCTCTCCGCGAATCTGACGGGACTCTTCCAGGGTAAGGTTATAGGGCTGACGCACGGAAGAGAGCGGAGACCAATCGGCAGGGAGTTCGGTAGCGAAAGCGGAAACCGTATCAAACACAGCCTTTATGTTTTCAAGTGTGACGTTGCTGTTAAGCTCCGTCAACTCATTGATTCGAGCATTGATAAGTTCATTGAACTTTGCTTTGTAATCATCGATGCAATCAGTTTTGTATTTGGCACGGGTCGCCTCAGCCTGTCTCTGTGCCTCCTCAGCACGGCGTCGGGCTTCCTCCTGTTCACGTTTCTTGGCGGCATATTGGTTGCGGTGCTGTTGGAGCTGGTAAGGCACGGTTCTGGCCTTTGTCGGGTCAATGTCATTCTCTAAGGCTGTAAACTCCTTGCGCACCTGGTCAAAAAGCTTGGTGACAGGGGCGCGACGCTCATTCATTTCCTTAACCGTGCGACGGGTCTTTTCTATGTATTTCGCCACTGTCTGGTCAAGGGCATCGCTCATGCCTTTTGCCTTGATCTCGTCAAGCAGTCTCTCCCCAGCCATGCGGCATCTGCCACACGACAACTGATTCTTATTGTAGTTTTCGGGAGTGTTCCGGACGATAACGCCCACATTCTCGGCTGAAGAGGCTATCGCCAATGCAGTTGTTGCAGTATTTGTTGCTTCGGTACTCATGATTGAAAATATTAGATTTTAGAATGTTCCATCGTTAAAAGAGTCGTCGCCGTATTCGGCCGGATCCACAGTCACACCCTCGGAGTGGTCGGCAGGTTCGGCAAAGGACTCCGGTTTTTGAGGAGCCTTTTCGGGTTCGGGAGCTTCACTGCCTTCCATTGAATAATAGTCGGGCATCACTTCCTCTTCGGGGAGGTCGGCTTCCATGACCATCCCTTTGCCGATTGGGAGCTTGGGATAGTTCTTGAAGGCATGCTTCACGCACTTGGCGATAAGGAAACCGGGATCGATCGAACCATCTACACCGGAGGAATACAGGTCATTGGCCTTGGCATTTTCCTTGTCTTTCCGGCCTCTTTCGTTCTGTTTTAGAGAATAGTTCTGGAGACGCTGCCAACCTTCGGGAAGTATGATGGCGTAGTCAGATGTGCCGTCAATGCGCGTGATCTTCATGAAACAGGCAATAGGGTTGCCCGGGTTGTGCTTGATGTTGAGTCCATAGGCAACCTCCTTGCGGCCGCCACGCTCAATGTATGAAAACTCGTCACCCTCATAGACCACCGTGGGAGTGTCGCAATGGCGAATCTGTCCGGCACGCTGACGGAGCAGGATTTCTCCATATCCTGTCACCGCGAGATAGCAACGGTTCTCCCAGCCGTCTACGATTTTTCCGCTTTTGTCTTTTTGAGGGACTTTTGCGCTGCGGCTAAGGAGATAGCACATAGCCTGCGCACCCGGCTCAAGCGTGAGATCCTTGACCGCGAGGTCAACGTAAGCGAGAAATACGGAGAGAGGTGTGACATTCCATTTGGCTTTATCGTCTATGATTATACGATTTATGAAGCGTGACTCTCTCTCGGCGAAAGCTTCGCCACCCTCTCCATGCACTTGATTGTAGAGGGTTACAATGTGGTTCTGCACCTCTGCGTTAGTGGGGACTTCCCACGGCCCTAACTGCTGAAGCTTGCTGACGGTGTCAGCGAATCTGTTTACACTCATGATTGTGATTATTTAAATTGTTAATATTGTGTTGACAACTCTCTGCCCGATTGAAAATGAGCGGCATTACACGCGGCAATGCCGCTCTCAATCCAATCATGAGCAGGACGGCTGTCCTGTCTTTGGTGATCCGGAGCAGAATCGAACTGCCGGCCGTGAGTGCTGTCTGATCTTGTCAGTGCATTCACTGCTCTGCCACTGAGCTACCGGACCGGTCTGAGCCGCCATGCGCTTCACAGCGTTGCGGTCTCTATGGTTATCTTGAAATCTGTGTACCGATTGAAGTCAGACATCCTTTTCATAATCCTGTTGTGCTTCAAATAGCTTTCTTAAGTCTTTATGCCTGTACTCCAGCTTGCCGGGACGCTTAATAGGCTCTATTGCTCCTGTGCGTCTCCATCGCTCCACATTCGCCCTACCGAATATCCGGGAGGCTTCACGCTGGCTGATGAACTCCGGCTTTTCCGCTTCCTCCCTCATGAGACTCACCACGCGAGAGGCAACATCATTGACAAACTTGTCATAGCTGACCTCAACACCTGCAATTGCTAATGTCATTTTTCAAGTCCTTTCGCGTTCCATGCCTCAAACCGGGCAATCCATTTATCGGTCTTGCACCATCGGGAGTAAAGTTTACCCATGAGATAGAGGTAGCCTACACCAAAAGCCTTGTCAAAAATCACATGTAGAGTAAAATCCCAAAGGCTTTCATCCTGTTCTTCGCCAAAGACAAGCCCGAAACCAACAATGGCAAGTGTTAACAGTATGGCTATGCGTATGAGTGATTCAGTCTTATTCATTTTTTAATCGGTTTAATTTTTTTAATCGGTTTAATTTCTGTTACTTTTGGAAGGTCTTTGCAAGGTGGAGTCTCCGAGTACTCCACAAGGCGATTTAAGATGTTGCACCAACGGCCATTTAGACGAGTCATGCCACCTTCGCAGATAAGGCAAATATTGTTGGTCATACCTCTACACCTTTGCGCGTGAGTGCTTCCTCTTCAACCGTGGATCCACGCCAGGTATCAAGGAATTCATTGATGATTTCATCATCTTCCGTGCTTACGTCATATCCCTTGTGGTTGCAGAATTCCACCCAGGAGATTTCTTCAGGCGTGAGGGATGCCGGAATTTCATTTGTCTTTGGTGGCATTGTCGAGGCCACTGCCATAAGACCTGCTATGGCAAGGCTGAATACTGAGAGGCGGATTATATCTTTCATCGTCATTCGGTTTTTGTATTGTTAATTTTCTTGGTTGCCGGAGAGGGGTTCGAACCCTCGTCTTTACGGAGTTTCTCAGGCTCCGTCTGCTCTACCGTTAAGCTATCCGGCAGTTTTCGGCCTTGCTCCCTTCCCAGGGCCCGGGGCCTTGATGTCCAATCATCATGAAGAAACTCAAACTCGGCCTTGCTTCCCTCACGGGGCCCGGGGCCTCTGTCTTCAGCTAAGCAAGATGTTTTGCTTATGATTCACTTGCTCTGCCTCGTCTGCGTGAGGCAAGGAAGTAACCTAACTCTTGCCGGCGGCCCTCTCCCGGGCTCTCCCGTCGTTGCGGTGCTGGCCGGCGAAAAAAACAAAATCTAAAAATCTATATCATTCAACAACTTTGTTCTCTGCATCTTGGAGAGAGGGTGTATTCTATATTTGGTTCAGCTTCCGGCAGTAGAGCCCGTTGAGGGAGGGATGGGATTCCCTGCATCTTGCGCAGTGTGCCGGAGGGCGGTCTTGCGGTCTTTTCATCGGTTTACGGTTTTGGTTTGGTGCTATAGTTCGATTTCAATGAAATCGAGGAGGTTATCGGTGATCATGCTGTTGACTTGCAACTGCGCTGATTTAACTCCGTTCTCTTTCATCCACTTCTTGGCGCGATTGACGGCAGTCGGCTTGCTCGAGCCGTCGGGAATCAATACGCCGAGGTCGTTGTACTCGGCATCCATCAGTGCGAACCAGTAGCGTTTCATAGTCATTTGATTTAATTGGATTCCGGGAACAGAGCTTCCGGGGTTGTGTTGAAATGTTTGGCGAGCACATCGCGTGTGAGCGGGTCGGGGCGGCACGAAGATTTCAGATTATCGTCGCCAAGCCATCTCCGAACGGTTATCTCGGATTTCTTTGTTATCCGCGCTATTTCCGCTATCCATGATTTGGCGGGTGCCGGTTTATCAAGTTCTTTTCTGTATAGCTCTCTGAATGTCATTTTCATTTGCTTTTATGAGAGATTTTATTAACTTTGTGCAATAATTTGTTATCACGATGCAAAGTTAACTTAAATGGTTAACTTCTGCAACACAATAGTTAACCATTTAAGTTTTATTAACATTTTATATGTCAATTCATCAAGAACTCTCTGCTTACCTTGAAAAGAAAGGGATTTCTCAGGTTGATATCGCTGAAGAATTAGGCGTTACAAAATCCTATGTAAATCAGTTACTCTCTGGGAAAAAACAGTTTGGAAAACGACAGGCAAATATATGGAGTGAAAAATTTGGTTTTTCCAAATCATGGCTTCTTACAGGAGAAGGAAGTATGTTGGATGATGAGACGGACGAAAATTATATCTGGAAAAATTCAAAAGAGGATGAGGCTATAAAATTAGGTCATCCGGTAGCAGAAATAAGGGAAGAGATGGTTGATGTCAGGTTCTTCTATCTGACACCGACAGCCACATTTCAGGAATATTGTTCGAGTGAAGATGAAAGTGTGCATCACATAAAGATTTCAAGAATGCCGGGAGATAGATTGGATGAATCAGCATGTGTATTTGAAATAAGAGGCGACTCAATGGCTCCGCAGATCCAGCCGAAGGCGCGTGTGCTTTGTCATGAGATATCCCCTACCCGATGGCACCAGATCCGCGACTGCGTGGTAGTGATTGCCTATGCCGACAGATTTGTTATAAAGCGTGTTGTCTCAAATAAACTTGACTCTGAAAACTATCTTGTGCTTGCCTCCGATAATCCGGATTATCCGGGTGAGGAAATTGTGCAGTATTGCGACATACGTTGCATCTTTTGCGCGGACCGGATTATCTCGCAGCCGATATATTAGTCCTGAATGAAATAAATGGCAGAGTAACCACCACAATTCTAAATCTAAATCATTGAATACAATGAACCGACATTCTATTTTTATGCTGCAAGGTATTCTTCTATTCCTTACAGGGGGATTTCTTTGGGGTTGTGTAAGCAAATACATTTCATCTATTTGGTTATCGATACCATTGTTTTTGATGGGATGGTTTTTTATTGGATGGTGTGTAATAGCTCTGACAAGTCTTATAGATCCGGACATAAGATTAGCCAGTAAGTTAAGAATTAGGATTGAGAATCTTCATATTTATAGGAACGCATTCGAACAACTTGTAGAGGCTGAAATGAAAGGAGAAGAAACTAAATGGATTGGAAATTCTTTGCCAGATCAAGGTGAATGGGTGAGGTATTTACAATATGAAATTAAAAAAGGGCTAAAAGAAGAATCTAAGGATCCTCTAAGAAAAAAACATTAGTGAGGATGTTGTATTTAAACTTTTGTTACACAAAAATACTTATTATGTGTCATCTACAAACAAAACGATTAGCAATGAGGCTTTTAATGATAATTGCAATAATGACTTTGGCATCTTGCAAAGGGAAACTCTCCCCAGATGATCTAAGCGAAGTCTATGTCTGCACGAGCGAGGGGGCGAAAGCTTACCATGCAAAAGATGATTGCATGGGCATTGCAAATTGTTCGGAGGAGATAAGGAAGGTTAAGATTGAGGAGGCCAAGGGAGTCAGGAAGCCTTGCTCAATGTGCATTAAGAAAGACAAAAGCTCTAATGAGAGTGAGGGAAGCACGATTGGGAAATACGTGTATAAAGATCCTTATTACAATGGAAAAGTTCATGTTGATAGAAGTTGTCCCTATATTCACGAGTCTGCAGAACGGATCTTAAGTTCGGAAGCAAAGTACGACAACGGTTCTTACTGCTTACATTGTGTAAGTGACGAGAACTATGACAAGCTAATGAATCTTAAATAATGCCTACGAGCATTTGCCAAGGTCTCCGCTTCGTCGGAGAAAGGGACGCGCAGGCCATGCCGGAGATGCCATTAGGCGGGAATTGCAAACAAGCTCTCTGAGCGCGTAAAATTCCTTGGATATATAAATCCTTATCAAGAATATTTGAACGCATCAGGATTGACCCTATGGCCTCAGAGAAGCATTCTTCAATCCTGTATCGTGAATAGATAGTCGCAAAAATTGAAAATTTGAAGTAAAAGTAGAAATTGAATATGGAGATGATTGATCCCTTACTGGAGGATGAGGCAACCGACTTCATTCAGGAACTGAAGGATTGCGCCTGGAACGTGGTCAGGGATAATCCTGGCATCGACCGATCCGAATGGATCGACGAGCTAATAAGGCAGTACCCTTCGGAAGTTGTCGATGCGTACGGGATGAATCCTCCGGAAGTCTTCCATAGCCTCTCAGACCTGTGGGATACGGAATACACAGACCCCGACACCGGGGAATGGGACAGCTTCGCCGGATGGTCAGAACACTTTGCCACGGATCCGGAGTAACTGTCACAAGCAAAGGAATGTATAAATAACTATAGTCACCTTTTTTAAAATATAGAAATAAATTAGTAAAAAAACTTAAGTCCCTCTAATTTCGTTAAAACTATCTGCGGCGCAGGCTGCAATCGAGGATTAAGACATAATCCTATAACCCCTTAATATTAGGCTGTAATTCTCTGTTTATCAGAGGTTACAGCCTAAGTTATTTTTGGTCGGTTCGTACATTCTGAATCGCTTTGCGAGCAGGATAACCGCATTTCACGGACACCAGGACGGACACTTCAGGAAATAGCCACGGACACCTCACGGACACAAAAACGGACACCAAAAAATTATTAAATAAATGGCTACATTTAAAGCAGTTACAAGAAAGATGAGATCTGATGGTCTTTACCCTGTATATATCAGGGTATGCCATCGTACCCAAAAGGGGTACATGAACACAGGAAAATTAGTATCTCAGAAAAAAGTTAAGAAGGGAGGCGAAATAACTGATACTTTCGTACTGGAGTTTTGCGCGCGTGAGATAAACAGATATACGGAGATATGCAACCGAAAAGATATTTCAAAAATGACGGTTAGTGAGCTTATCGCATATCTTACGGAAGATAAGAGCGAACCCTGTTTCAGTGACTATGCACGTAACTTCATAGACAAGATGATTAATTCAGGACATGAAAGGAATGCCAAGAACTACAAGGCAGCCCTCAAGAGTCTTGAACTCTCAGCAGGAACTAACAAGATAATGTTCTCCCAACTCTCTTCTGCCGTTCTCAGAAAATGGATTGAATCCCTGATTCAGACCAACCGATGCAAGGAACAGTACCCAATCTGTATGAGACAGGTCTTCAAGTCAGCTTTACTGGAACTGAATGACGAGGAACGCGGTGTCATTCCCATCAAGTTCAATCCGTGGCTTAAAGTCTCAATCCCCAAAGCGGACAAAGGACCTAAAAGAGCCATAAGTGCCGAGGCCTGCAGAGAGTTCTTCAACCGACCCCTGCCAGCGAC
This sequence comes from uncultured Porphyromonadaceae bacterium, assembly GCA_947178165.1. Taxonomy (GTDB): domain Bacteria; phylum Bacteroidota; class Bacteroidia; order Bacteroidales; family Muribaculaceae; genus Lepagella. The sequence continues at coordinate 50,255 of CAMWXH010000005.1, forward strand.
TAAAATGATTTCATCACTTCCGGAACTTGGCAGAGACGTATGCCTGTTGTCATTATGTCTCGGTGGCATGAATACTGCGGACATATATAATCTCCAGAAAACTGATTATAGAAACGGCGTCATCGGCTATAAGAGAGCCAAGACCAGACATGCCCGTAAAGACGAGGCATATATAGAAATGAGGGTCGAACCATTCATTCAGCCTACTTTCGACAAGTATCTTGCTGATTCAAGTGATCCTTTCCTCTTCACATTCCACAACAGATATAAGGACATCGACAGTTTCAACGCCAATGTCAATTCAGGATTGAAGAAGATATGCACCGATATGGGGATGAATAAAGAGGATTGGTATTGTGGCTATACTTTCCGTCATACGTGGGCTACAATCGCCCAGAACGACTGTGGAGCGACAATACCAGATGTTGCTTTCGGAATGAATCACAGTCATGGATTCGCTGTTACCCGTGGATATGTTAAGCCTGATTTCACCCCTGCATGGGAACTTAACGCCAAGATCATAGAATTCATTTTCTTCACCGACAAACCAAGTAAGCAAGGTAAGGCGTTGGATCTTGAGGAACCGGCAGGAAAACTATTCAGACTATCCCCCAAGAAGATGGTCTATGCAAGGGCATACTACAAGGGTAAGGTTATCGGAGAAGTAACTGACATAGGATTCGGATCAATTGACGATGTGATAAAACGTCTTGTTCCATCCTTCCCCACTGACATTCCTGAGGGTGGTGCAGTCCAATTCAGAATACAGAATCTTGATTCCCAATCAGAAGCCGTGTACGAAAGAACGAAAGGAAAGGGATTCTGACAAACCTATTCACCAAGCAAGCAATAAACCTAAGGGAACACATACCCTAATCCCAAACCCAACTGCAGCAGTCGCAAGATTGTTGCAGTTTTCTCATATAGAGCCTTATGATATCATTTTTCAGTTCACATCCCCACTATTGCCATTTTGTTTAGTTTTGTGATCCATCGATGTTACCTCCTTCATATAAAGCCTGGACCAACAAAGTCTTGCCTTACTCCATAATCGAGGCAATCCCCATTCAGCAAACGCATACAGTTTGGTAGTAAGATATACCGTACCCAGGCACATCCATTTTATGAGGAATATGGCAACATACATGAGAAGTTTTATCGCCAGCACAAACGGCAGCGAAATAAGGTACACTATTGGGTTAATGCAAACGACAGGTCTAATTTTCATACAATTGCTTGTTAATTAACGGTTTTAGAACCTAAAGTTAATAAAAATTCCTCACTTTTACAAATATTTATGTCGTTATTTTACTGTTATTCAACCATTTATCCTACATTTTCATCACTTCTACCTTTTTGATTGAGGAATAGACAAGTTGACATCTCCGGTAGTTTAGGTATTCCCGGTCGGAAATGGGCCTGCCCTTTCCGACCGATGAAACCGGTATTATGTTGCTTGGCTCAGAAATACTCTTTGTCCTTGGCTACAAATCATCAGACGTCATCATATTCCGATTACCTGACAATACGACTGCTCCATATAAGACCTCATAGCCTCGCTATCCGAATCACATTTTATCCGAGCGAGTTTTTCCGAGAATTAATTGATTCATTCAGCACAGTCATAACATGATACGTCCATGACCTTTCAGATTACGTTGCCGTGACTAAATTACCCTTGCCAATAATTGTGCCAACTACTTGTACTTCGATGATTTTATCTACGCAATAATGGTACGATTTATCAACAATCAAAGATAATGGTTATTATTGACCGCAGTCTCAAATTATCCTGAATGTAATTGTTTCGGCATATCTTCATCAGAATGGTTATGTCATCCATCCCGATTATTTCCTGCTTCAATACTTTTGTGCTGGGTTATTACGTCCCATTCTCCCTTATCCTTGGATGATGAGCGTCCCTTGTCAGATTAGCGCATACTTTGGTCGGAGTAACCGAGAGGCCAAGACACCTGGAGCAGACACATCCGGGAAAACAGGGAATATTTGCGGATTTTATACCGGAAACGTGTAATTTTGGGTTGAGAATTTTCCCCGGAATCATATCGTTACAGGTCATATGTTTTTCTAAGCAAGTTGTACCTTTGTCATTACAAGCTCCGCTTGTCATTGACAAAGGTGACTTGCCGACCGCTTCGCGGCGGAGCGGATAAATCCGCTGTTTTCATAAACGAAAAATGGTTCCGGGGAAATCAGCCAGCAAAACCCGTAAAAGATGAACCATAGAACAAAGTATTTTCAACTGAGGCTGACTCCGGAGGAATATGAGACATTGAGATCCAAAGCAGAGAAATATAATTCTGTAAGCGAATACATTAGGACTGCCCTGCAGGAGTTTTCCGACATTGACACGCAGCAGAGGATAGAAATGATGACTGTCCTCGGTAAGTTTTATCAGGACTACAATAACCGACTGTCCTGGACCGGAAGCAATCTGAATCAGGCGGTCAAGCGTGCCAATGAACTCTCCATCGCAGGCCAACTGACCGGCGCCTATATAAGGACTGTCCTTTTGCCCGTGATTCAAGAGACCAACACCCTCATTTCCGAGATTAAACGGCAACTCCTAACCATTACAAAAACGGCAACCAAATTCTGATCCGGATTAATTTCATACTCTGAATAATCGACCAAGACAACTATACAAGATTAACCGAAGCAACTATACAACATCATCCGAAATGATAGCGACAATTTTACCGGGAAGCACGAACTTCCATGCTGTGGGTTACAATGAGCATAAGGTCTCGACCGGAAGCGCACAGCGAATCGAGATGAAGAATTTCGGGGCACTCGGAATGTTGGAACCTCCGACATCCGGTGAACTGACATCCTTTCTCCAAGGTTACTCCGACCGGAACAAAAGGATCACAAAAGCCCAGTTTCATGTTGCCTTCTCATGCAAAGGCCATGAAATGTCGGAATCAGAAATCCTGGAGTTTGCGCATGAATGGCTCAGGGAGATGGGTTACATGGAGCCGGGTCAGCCTTTGCTTGCATACGCGCACAGGGATACCGACAACACACATATCCATATCATAACATCCCGTGTCGCTCCGGACGGAAGGAAGATAGAACATGATCACGAGCGCAGGAGGTCTCAGGAAGTCGTTGACCGGCTTATGGCAATAAACAGGAATGAGAAAGTAGAAAAAGATATCGCGTCAAGTTTCTCCTATCACTTCGGCTCAATGGCTCAATATAAAGCGGTGATGAACTCCTTGGGTTATGAGGTATATAATAAAGATGGAAAGATATTCATAAAGTTCGGGGGGAAGATAAGGAAAAAGATGGATGAGATCGAAATTACATCACGCTTCGAGAATACAAAACTGAATAAGGAAAGGCGTAGGCAGCTGCGGTCGATACTATGCAAATATAGGGATCGTTCCTCAGACATAGAGGAACTGAAGGGCCAGCTCAAAAAGAAGTTCGGGATCGACCTTGTGTTCTTCGGAAAGAAAGATAACCCTTTCGGCTATATGCTGATTGACCATTCGGACAAAACCGTGATAAACGGTAACAGGATCCTCTCATTAGACAGGCTCATGGACTTGGCAACCCAGGAGGAGAGGCTTGACAGGATGGAGAGTTTTATTGAGGAACTGCTCAGGGCTACCCCCACCTTATCCCAGTCTGATATACATGAAGCTCTGTCTAACTTTCATGCGTGGGTGAAGAAAGGAAATCTTCATTACAACGGTGCTTCACGTCCCCTTAAACCTGAACTTGTGGACACCATAGCACGCAACAACAGGATAAGGTGGATAGAGTCGTTCACTCCTCAGTCCGAGGCAGAAAGGGATATTCTCTGCGAAATAGGCAAAGTCCAGGTCGAGGGGGAAATCAGGAACCATATAATCTTGGGCGAGCCTTCAAGACTCAAATATTCAGAAGCACTCTCAAGATTGAAGGAGATTGCGGATGACGTATCCATTGCCAGCATAAGGTATGCCCTATACCGTAACAATTTTGTTATAAGGCAGAATGGAGAGGAAACCTTTGCCATTGATTTTTCAAACCGACTTATCATAAACCTGACTTCAATCGGTTTCGACATTGATGACATTCAGCGACGTCATTTGGAAATCCGGAGGGAATTGTTCAGGCAGGGAAAGAGACAGACGGAGGCACACCCCGGAGAGTCTAAAGGGACTGCAAGAAATCAGAAACCCAAAGGACCGAGAGATGTCGGTGGCGGAAGTCATTATCAGAACAGGGAATGGGAAGTCGGAGGCAATGATGACTATGACAGAGTGGATGATCATACCACCTTGAAGAGATAAGATAAAGCGACTGATATAATCTGAGAACGCGTTCATGTTTCAAAAAAAGGAACATGGACGTTTTATTTTTATCAAAAAGTTAAACATCACGCGAAATTTCATTGTCTGAGGCAAGACTGTCCCGGTTCACTGCTTGCCTTGGTAAAAGAGTCCGTAACTTTGTGGCAAAATCAACTCGTGTTCCACAATGATGCAGACCCCGGTCATAGTGACTTTCGCAAATCAGAAAGGTGGTGTTGGTAAGACATCACTTTGCGTCACGTTTGCCAACTATCTTGTCACCAAGGGTGTCAGGGTATTTGTGGTGGATTGCGATTACCAACGCTCCATAATCAAATGCCGGAAAGTGGATTGCGACAAGTTCGGTTCCTCTCTCATTCCATACGAGGTTGAGCCGGCAAGCCTGACAAATCCTGCGAAGATAACCGAGATGACCGCACGGCTACATAACGATCCGAGTATTGAGGTCGTGCTTGTCGACTCTCCAGGAAGTCTCGCATCGGAGGGGATTGTGGCTCTTTTCGCCAATTCAGATATTATCGTGGTGCCTTTCCATTATGATGTGGTCACGGTCTCATCCACTGCAGGCTTCCTACAGTACCTTGACTGCCTTTCCGACTTGATCAGGCAGAAAATCACAGCAAGGATTTTCATTGTCCCCAACCTTCATGATCATCGCGTCGGCCGGCGTTCCGAGCTTCTGCTCTGGGAAGCGGCAAGGGAGACTTTCATGAATTACGGGATAGTGACTCCAAAGATTACAAGACGTGCGGATATAGAGAGGTTCAGCACCATTGCCGCCCTTGACCGTCAGACAAAGATAGTGGCGCCGGTTTTCGACCTCATATATCATTCCATATTCGACACTAAGAAACCGATACGTCAGTACACGCTCTCAGGCATTCAGCTTACCGAGATTGTGGAGCAGATGGAAAAGGAGAACAGGAAAAAGGAGGAAACGGAATTGGATAAGGACAATTGACCTCTTACGAAAATAACGGACATAACTTAGTATCTAATGAAAAAGGATATACCAGAACTTAATTCTCTCCTCAGTGGCATCGAGGATCCGGAGATTCTAGCAGGAATCTCAAAGACCGCGCCGACCCTTCCCGACGGGTCGGACTCTGACAGTGCCGGCGGTGACGGTTCCCTTTCATGGAACAGTTTCATGAATCATCTGGACAGACCCACGTCCCCTGATTATAAGGAATCACGCCATGTATGCAAGCTCGACAAAGAACTTTCAGATACGCTCGATGAGCTGAACATCAAGGGCAAGAGCCGTTCGGATCTTGTCAACGCTATCGTGCGCACATTCTTTGACGAACATCTTGACAGGATGTCGGCGTATCGTCAGGAACGCAAGTCTCTCTTTAAAAAGAAGGAGGTTTTGACATGAGATATGTATGGACCGAAGAACGTATTGAAATCCTGAAATCCCTGTATCCGGTTGAGAACAACAGGTACGTTGCACAGGTCTTGGGTATCAGCGAACGCAGCGTGAAGATAAAGGCAGCCAAACTCGGCTTGCAGAAATATATCAAGTCTGCGTGGCTGGATCAGGCTCTTTTCATACGCTCCAATTTTGAGAAGAAATCCTATTCGGAAATGGCCAAGGAACTCGGTATCTCCACTGCCAAGGTTTGCAGGATTGTAAAGACGCTTGGACTGAAAAGGACAAGCCGGGAAATGCGGTCAATCATGTCGGAACGGAGGGAGCGGCTTGTAAAACGGGAGCGGAGACGAATAATATTCGGCATGAATCCTGTGAGCAACATCAAGGTAGTGACAAACCGGCTGCGCATCCAACTGCGGCACCGGCTTCTCATCAAGGGTTATCTGCCGGGAGAATCACGTTTCGAGATGTATATACCCGAAGGGATAAAGAGGAACATGAAGCAGGAGGCTTTCGGTAATTCTCTCGGCCTCAGATTCATTCCGCTTCCTGAAGAAATAGTAAACAAGTATTCACAAGTAATTTGACTCATCATGTATATGCAGGTTATAGGAGTGCTGGTGGTGATACTCCTTTTATATTACGCCACCATGATTGCATTGGACATCCGTAAACAGAAGGCTGCCGGGAATGCCGAACTTGAAAACTCACCGGAAGTGGATATTGACATCTCTGATGAGGCTGAGACATTCAAGCCGGTAATGATCACCAGGGATGAGCCTCAGAAAGCACCTTCCGCTCTGCCGGATAATAATACGGAGGCAGTCTCGGAGCAATCATCTGAAACTGTCCCTGATAACAGGGAGGATTTCTCCCAAGAGGATGCGGTCTTTAATGACCGTTCAACTTCTGGACAGGAATCCTCTTTCATTGAAGATTCCTCTTTAATGGAAGAACCCTTCAGGAGACCGGGGTATCGCGAGCCTGTCATTACTGACGGAGTTGTGGTTGAGCGACTGTTGGAGACAGTGAACCGTATAGCGGAGACGGGAGAATCCGACCTTGGGAATCTCATATACAGATGTGAGTCTGCCCGAAATGCTTCCTGACAGAATATAGGATATAAGGATATAAGACAGAGATATTCCATAATGTGAACATGTTATACCTGATTGATTTGATCGACTGAAAACTCATCGTTCCTTTAGCGACATCTGTTCCTTTATTGACTTCTGATTCTTTAGCGACGCCTGTTCCTTTAGCTTGAAACCTTTTAATCATTTTCAGAAAATCATGCAGATATTGCAGAAAATCAAGGGCGTTGCAAACCGTGCGGTCTCATCGTTCTTCAATTCAGGCATAGGCCGCACTTTCGCCTTGCTCTTTTGCTCAATACTTTGCTTCGCTGGTGAGGCTATGGCTTCGAGCAAGGGAGCCGCCGGTTTCACAAAGGCTACCACCGAGGTAAGTTCCTATCAGACACCCGTTTCCAATCTTATGAAGGCAATCGCGGCGGTAATCGCGCTCGTCGGGGCCTTCAATGTCTATTTCAAGATGCAGAACGGTGATCAGGATGTGAAGAAAACCATCATGCTCACCATCGGAGGGTGTGTTTCGTTCATAGCCCTTTCAGAAGCGTTGCCTCTGTTCTTCAAGTAATTGACCGGATTATCAGGTACTGACATGGCGATTAATCCGGACGGCTACCCTGTCTTCAAGGGCTTGCAGAAGCCCTTGGAGTTCATGGGTATCCGCGGCCGCTTCCTCGTTCTGGCGGCGGTTGCAATCGGTGTCTCTTTCGTGGGGTTCATCGCCTTCTCAATCATCCTCGGAAAGCTGGCCGGTTTCATTGCCATGCTCGTCATGGCGGTGGCCGGCCTCCTTACCATATATGTGAAGCAGAAGGGAGGGCTGCATAATAAGAAAAGACACCGGGGGGTGTTCATATACACCCATTTATTCAGAAAATAACACGATAATTCAAGAACAGTAATGGCAACATCCAAAAAACGTGTGTTCGACGGCCTTTACGCCCAACTGGAGGAGACGGACGGTAACGTTGTCCTCTTCTCTTCCAAGGGTGAGCCGTCTGTCATCATCGAGATGACCAATCCGGTACAGCAGCTTTGCACCGATGCAGAACAGTACATGCTGTTTCAGGATGTGCTTTCCAACATTGTGCAGACTCTCGGAGAGGGCTACTGCCTACAGAAGCAGGACATCCTCTGCCGTCAGGCCTACTCCCGTTCCGTGCCTGATGATGCGGAGTTCCTGACAAGAAGCTATTTCAAATACTTTGAGGGAAGAGAGTTCACCGAGATTACGACATATCTCATAATAACACAGGAGGGTCAAAAGAGCCGTTTCGTGCAGTATGACCCCAAGAAATGGCTTGATTTCCACGCCAAGATTTCAAAAGTCTGCGACATTCTCTCTGAGAAAGGTATCAGACACCGCAAGCTATCCAAGCCGGAGGTCAGCGAATACTGTCACCGGTTCATGGCTTTCCAGTTCCGGCACGGGCCTTTCGCGATGACCAATTTCAAGGCTTCCGATGAATATCTCAGAATCGGGAACCGTGTCGTGAAGTCTTATCCCCTCGTGGATATTGACGAGATTAACCTTCCCTCATGGGTGAAGCCTTATACCCAGATGAGCGTGAACGGCTATGCGATAGCGACCGATGTCCTCTCTTTCCTGACACAGATTCCACACGCTGACTGCGTAGTGTATAATCAGGTGGTGCAGATTCCCAACCAGCGCAAGTTGCTTAGGAAACTTCAGGGGAAAGCAAAGAGGCACGGCTCCATGCCCGACCCGAGCAACAAGATTGCAAAGGCTGACATTGAGGAAGTGCTTAACCTTCTCGCTGTAGATTCCACGCTTCTTGTGCATACCAATTTCAATGTGATTGTAAGCTGCCCTGCCGATAAGGTTACTCCCGTGACCTCGTTTCTGGAGACCAAACTCTATGAGTGCGGTATCATGGCTTCAAGGACGGCATACAATCAGATGGAACTTTTCATGGATTCATTCCCCGGTAACGGTTATTCGTTCAATCCTGACTATGACCTTTTCCTCACTCTCTCAGATGCCGCCCTGTGCTTCTTCTTCAAGGAGCATCTTAAGCAGTCTGAGGAGACTCCGCTGACCACCTTCTACACCGACCGTCAGGGTCTCCCGGTCTGCATAGATATAACGGGCAAGGAGGGGAAGGTCAAGATGACGGACAATGCCAATTTCTTCTGCATCGGTCCATCCGGAAGTGGCAAATCGTTCCACATGAACAGTGTCGTGCGTCAGTTGCTTGAACAGGGAACGGATGTAGTGATGGTAGATACCGGCGATTCTTACGAGGGTATCTGCGGATATTTCAACGGCACTTATATCTCATACTCCAAGGAGAAGCCTATCTCGATGAATCCTTTCAAGGTGACAGATGAGGAATACAATCAGAACTTCGGTGAGAAGAAGAATTTTCTAAAATCCCTGATATTTCTCATTTTCAAGGGCAACGAGGCTCCGACCAAGATTGAGGATATGCTCATCAACCAGACAATCGTGGAATATTACGAGGCTTTCTTTCATCCCTTCACCTCCTTTTCGCAGGAGGAACGCGAGAGTCTGAGACAGAAACTTCTCGTGAACGCCAAGATGGAGGAGGATTACGAGGAGACCCTTCACAAAATGGAGGACATCGAGGAGCAGATTCAGAAGGAACCTGCCAAGATTGAGAAACACGCGCTCATGCTCCCTTCGGAGGAGAGACGCGACAGGCTCATACGTCAGTGCCGGGCGTTCAATGCGATAATTCTTGACAAGGGAGCCACCGAATCTGAGAAGCAGAGGGCGGTCGATCAGCTTGAGAGATACAAGAAAGAACTTTATGAGAACTCTATGCTCATTAAGATTGACAAGCAGATTGACCATATCGAGGAGCAGAAGCGCCGCCTTAAGGTGCCGGAACTTTCCTTCAATTCCTATTATGAGTTTGCCCTTGAACGTATCCCTCAGATTACATCCCTTGAGAAAATCAGTTTTGACATACATGATTTCGCCTCAATCCTTAAACAGTTCTACCGGGGCGGTGAACTGGAGATGACACTGAACTGCGACCTTGACATCAACCTTTTCGATGAGAAGTTCATAGTCTTTGAGATCGACAAGATTAAGGATGACCCGGTTCTCTTCCCGATTGTGGTGCTCATCATCATGGACGTGTTCCTTCAGAAGATGAGAATTAAGAAGGGTCGAAAGGCTCTGATTATCGAGGAGGCTTGGAAGGCTATCGCTTCACCCACTATGGCGGAATATATAAAGTATCTCTACAAAACGGTGAGAAAATTCCACGGCATTGCCGGTGTGGTCACTCAGGAGCTCAACGATGTGATTGATTCTCCTATCGTGAAGGAGGCAATCATCAATAACTCCGACATCAAGATTCTTCTTGACCAGACGAAGTTCAAGGACAGGTACGAAGATATTGCCGCCATATTAGGTCTGACTCAGATTCAGCGTCAGCAGATCTTCACGGTCAACTCGCTCAATAACCACGACAACCGCAATTATTTCAAGGAAGTCTGGATATGCCGGGGTCAGAACTCCGATGTCTATGGGGTCGAGGAACCTCCGGAATGTTACTGGGCCTACACTACTGAACGTGCAGAGAAGGAGGCCTTGAAAATCTATCTCCGGCATTACGGCACGATGCAAGAGGCAATCACCAATATAGAGATTGACAGAAAGAAGACGGGAATCAAGAAATATCTTGATTTCGCCCGGAAGGTTAATTCACATCAAAAGGTAATGACACTATGGAACAGATGAATAGAGGAACCCTGATTTTCTCTCTCCTAATTTTCTCATTGTTCTTGGGAAATGTCGCTTTTGCACAGTACCGGGTGGTGACCGATCCGCAGACTACCGCGACGGTGCTTTCAAATCTGGCTACACAGGCGGCGATTGAGAATGAGCATAACAAACGTCTCGACTCCATCAGGTCGAAACAGCAGAAGATCGAACTTTATACCGTGAGCATGGCCACGATGAAGGAGGTCTATAAACTGACGATGGAGAACATAAAGGGGTTCGGCGAGGAGAGCTGGTATTATACCGAGATCGGACGGTGTGCCTTCGATATAATCAAGGATGTCCCGGAACTTACCAAGGTCGTCAAGAATGCGAAGTGGAATCAGCAGCTTTTATGTCTGAAGGAACTTGCAGGTGTGGTGACCGAGACACAGAAACTTGTGAATGATTTCGTGAATATCGTCAACAATGGCAAGATCCGTAATCCACTCGGTGATTCCGCTACTGAATCCGGGGAGAACGACGGATACAATTTCCTTGACAGATATGAGAGGATAACGATTGCAAACCGGATTTACACCGACCTTCTTGAACTGAGATACAAGATTCAGGGGATGATGGCTATGGCGCAGTATGCAACGATGAACGATCTTTTCTTTGCCATTGATCCTGAAGGATGGGCCAATGTGATGGTGATGCAGAATGCTGTCAGCGGTCTTATTGATGACTGGAACAATACCGGCGGAACTGTCTGGAGCAAAGTGGAGATTGACCGAACCAAACTTGATCCGATTTTTCAGGACATTGTTCAGTGGGGAGCTTTGAATTGATTTGAAATATTGTCAACTTTTCAAATAATCAGGATATGAATACAAATACATTTAACCCCTGTTTAAATCGCTCTTTTTGTCTGATTCTTATGATATGTCTGATTGGCTCGATTGATGTCAAGGCATTTGATCTTTCCCGTGACCTGCCGACCTTTGAGGCTCTTATGGCTCTGCACAAGCAGGTGAAGAAAGACGAGGATGAGGCCCTGAAGAATGTGGCTACCAGTTTCGGGGAACAGACATTGGTGACGAAGGCTTCCAAGAAGTTCAACGATGTCCGCACCACTCTCGATACAAAGCTGAACAACGCCTATTCTTACGTTGTACTTGCCGCTGCGATTTCAAGTACGGCCACCGGTCTATATTCACTTACCAACGAGTATAAGGATTTCACTGTGAACACATACAACACTGTGTTGAAGAAACCTTTTGTCGCGTGGTACTATACGGAGGCCAATATAGCCATTAGCCGTGAGATAAAACATTGTCAGAGACTCTATGCGTCTATGGCGGCTACCGGGCTTAACGTGATGAAGGCTTCGATGGATGAGAAGCTTGACTTGGTGATGACACTGAAAACAAGCATTGACCGTGTGAGGGCTATCATCGACAATGCGAATCTCTACTGCTACCTAATGACCGAAGGTGGTTGGAAGCCTGATTACATCTGGGAGATTCTTACCTCGGATGTAAGGGATGATATTGTCGGTGTCCTCATAGGTCAGTGGAATGCTGTCGGTGAGAATCCGGAGGATTACTGATATATCCAATAATTATCAAAAAGTAAATAACAGATGAAGAATAAATTGAAAATATTATCCCTGCTCCTTCTTTCCCTGTCGTTCCCGTTAATTGCGGATGCGCAGCAGGTATGGCACGATGACCAGAAGGACAAGCAGTGGCATTCTATGGAGAACGGGCCTTGGGATTTTTCCCCCGATTGGTATTACTATTTCCTGCATAAGAATTATTCAGGTGCGGAGATGTACTGGAAGTGGGCCGGGTTCAAGTCCGGCTACCGTGTCAGGTTCAAGGAGGAGAAATCGAATGTGAAGCGCATTATGCCTGTACGAATTACCGCCGAGGAGACACAGAGGCAGAAACTTTCACAAGCGGAGAAGGAACGCAAGTATGTCGAGGAACTTTGGAAGGAGGAAGTGGCGAGGGAG
>CAMWXH010000006.1 GCA_947178165.1 uncultured Porphyromonadaceae bacterium
CGAAAGCCGGAACCCCTTTTCATAAAATAAGCAAATGTTTTATTATTTTATGGAAATGTATTTCAATTAATTTTAAGGAAGCTAACCTTGCTTGCCTCAGGGACATCCTTGTCCAATTTAGGAGCAGCCCCTTTCGCCGCTAAGCAAGTATCCTTATTATACCTAAGCGTGCTTTATTTACCTAAGCGTGCTTTCTCGCGCTCAATATAAGCGTCGATAGATGCGTTGCCAAGCTGGAAGGAAGGATAGTCATTCTTGATCTGCTCATAGCATTCCAACGCATTGGCGTATTTCTTCTGCTCGTCATAGACGTTGGCACATTTAAGGAGTGCGCGGGGAACAATCTGATCATTCTTGTCACCTTTCTTAACAGCATCCTTAAATTCATTAATAGCCTTGTCATACTGCTTAAGGTTAACATAACAGTCACCCTTAAGGATAATTGCATTGGCCTTCAAGACCTTCTCATCTATGTTAGCCTTGTCAAGGCACTCCAGAGCCTCTTTATATTTGCCCTGATCATAAAAATCTTCAGCGGCTTCAAGAGCGGCAAGATGGCCGGCCGGCGTGTGAGGATATTTCTCTGCCACCTTCTTATATTCGGCAGCCGCAATCGAATCATTGCCAACAGCCGTAATCTCAACCTGATTATAAGCCTCGGCCGCCCCCTTCAAGTGAGGGTTGCGGTATATGAAAAAATAACTGAGGACAAATCCTGCCGCAACCACGATTGCACCAAGGACCCAATAGATAATCTTCTTGTTGTTGGCGATTTTCTCGCTGGCAGAGCTAAGATTGCTGTTTAGCTTGTCAATTGCGTTCTGCTCGTTTTCGTTATTAGATGCCATACTGTTATTAGTATTCTTGTCTGAGCGGTGAAAACCGCTATTAAAATGTTGCTTTAATTAACACGCAAAATTAATAATTATTTTTGATTCAGCAAAATGTTATAAAAAAAAGACTTAATTTTGCAGTGTAAACCCTATTTTCACTGCAAACTACAATCAATGGAAAAGATAGCAAGCTTTACAATAGACCATCTCCGGCTCCTGCGCGGCGTATATGTATCCAGAATTGACAACACTCCTTCTGGAGATTCAATCACCACCTTCGACATCCGCCTTACGGAACCAAACCGAGAGCCGGCCATCTCCCCCGAAGCGCTGCATGCCATGGAGCATCTTGCCGCCACACTCCTGCGTAACAATGAGGAATGGAAAGAGCGCGTGGTTTATTGGGGACCCATGGGATGCTGCACCGGCAATTACCTTCTCTTGCAAGGAAAGCCTTCGCCCAATGAAATAATTCCCCTGCTTAAAGACACCTTCAGGTTCATAGCAGATTTCGAAGGGGAGGTGCCGGGAGCAACTCCGAAAGACTGCGGCAACTACTCCTTCATGGATCTTGCGGAGGCAAAACGCCAGGCACGACGCTTCTTAAATGAGGTGTTAGAGGAGATTAAGCTTGAAAATATGACTTATCCGCAATAATTTACACGTCAATACTTGCAAAGTTAAAAAAAAGAGTGTAACTTTGCATACGATTCCGGTCGGCAAAGCCGGCAGTGGAATGTGTTGCAGAAATGGTGGAATGGTAGACACGAGGGACTTAAAATCCCTTGGCCTTTATCGGCTGTGTGGGTTCGAGTCCCACTTTCTGTACCACGGTTGCCGGCACCTCCCTCCAGAGGTGCCGGTTTTTATATGCGGTAATTCTTAAACCTCCATAACTAAAAACTATAGCTACCTCCCCCATGTCGCAGAATCTTCATCTCGAGCAGACCCAGAGGCTTTCGCTCTCTCCACAGCAGATCCGGTTCGTGAAACTGCTGGAGATGAACGCGCCCGAACTGGAAGAGGCTGTGAAGAAGGAACTGGAAGAGAATGTAGCCCTTGAGGAGAGTGAACCCTCCGACGAGCCCAGCGTGCAATTGCCGCTCTATTATGGCTCCCGGCACAACTCCGGCGACGACGACCAACCCGCCTTCACCCCTGCCGACACTGAAGAATCCCTCTACGACAACCTTTTGTCACAACTGTCTGAGCGCAAGCTTCCTGCCAATGTGGAGGCGGGAGCAAGATATATAATAGGCAACCTCGATTCAAACGGTTACCTCGACCGATCATTGAGGTCGATGACCGACGACATGGCCTTCAACGAGGGCATCGAGCTCTCCGACGATGAAGCAAGCCAGGCACTTGAAGCCGTCAGGAGCCTTGATCCGCCCGGCATAGGGGCTTTCAACCTGCGCGACACACTCATGATGCAATTGGAGGCGCTGCCCGAATCGCCCAACCGCGACAACGCCCTGAAAATAATTCGCGATGGATATGAAGCCTTCACAATGAAGCATAAGCATCGTCTGGTGTCGGGATTACATCTCACAATAAAGGAGGTTGATGACGCTCTCGAGCTTATACGCACGCTCAATCCACGCCCTGGAGCGGCGTTAGGGTCGAGCCGCAGCGACATGGCATCTCTTGTTGTGCCCGATTTCATTGTCAGCAATGAGGATGGCGAAATAACAGTCTCTTTGAACAGCCGGATCCCTGAGCTCAGAATCGACCAGAGTTTCGAACAGGCAGTCGATAATATGGAACGCTCGGCTAAAGGGAGGATAAAGAAAGGATCCGAATCTGAATATATTATAAGGAATTATAACGATGCCCGGGAGTTCATAGCCATACTATCCCAACGTCAGCGCACGATGATGGATGTCATGACAGCTATCGTGAAAATCCAGAAAGATTATTTCCTCACACAAGATGTCTATTCCCTGCGGCCGATGATGATAAAGAATGTTGCGGAACTTACCGGGCTCGACTTCTCTGTCATCTCACGTGCCACCAACGGCAAATACGTGGCCACCCCGTGGGGGATTTTCCCTTTGCGTTTCTTTTTCAGCGACTCCGTGGGTGAAAACACCGATGGCACGGAAGCACTCACGAATCGCAAAATCGAGGAAGAAATCAAGGGTCTTGTGGAAAGCGAGGATAAGCGACACCCCTTGAGCGACCAGCATATAATGGAGGAGATGGCCTCCCGAGGGTTCGACATTTCACGCCGAACTGTGGCAAAATACCGCGACAGGCTGAAGATTCCGGTGGCACGTCTCAGGAAAGAGATGTGACAAAGCATCCATTACCTTTGGCCCCCTTCTGTTTATGAATTTGAAGCAAGAACGGCCGCAAATGATCCTATAATCAAAATTTTTTATTAACTTTGTCAGCAAAATCGAATATTTATCTGCAAATTTATATAAGAATTGCAGTAAAGGTCAAAATTATCCACTATTAAACCCTGTTTATGCTGACAATTGCTATCCAGAATAAAGGGAGGCTCAACGAAGATACCGTCGAGCTGATGCGCGATGCAGGTATCTCTGCTTCGGCCAGCCACCGCAAGTTACTTTCCGATGCAAAAGGATTCCCTCTTCATGTACTTTATCTCCGCGACGACGATATACCCCAGGCTGTGGCCATGGGTGTGGCCGATATCGGCATAGTCGGCCTTAACGAAGTTCTTGAAAAAGAGCAAGACGTGGATGTGCGCATGAAACTCGGTTTCGGAACCTGCAGATTGTCGCTGGCCGTGCCAAAGGGTGCCGACTATCCGGGAGTAAAATGGTTTGAAGGGAAACGGGTTGCCACCTCCTATCCTGTAATCTTGCGTAATTTCTTTGCAGAGAACAACATACAGGCTTTTGTTCACGAAATCGCAGGGTCGGTGGAAGTGGCTCCGGCCGTAGGGATGGCTGATGCCATTTTCGATATCGTGTCATCAGGAGGAACCCTTATACAAAACGGCCTCAAAGAGGAGGAAACCGTGATCCGTTCCGAAGCTGTGCTGATTGCCAACCCTGATATAGATGAAGAGAAGGAGAAGGAACTGTCCAAGCTTATGTTCCGTTTCCAATCAATCATCGAAAGCCGCGGAATGAAATATGTCCTATTCAATCTCCCCAAAAATATGACTGAGGAAGCCGTGAGGATACTGCCAGGCATGAAGAGCCCAACTATACTTCCCCTTGCCGATCCGGATTGGGTGTCGCTGCATGTGGTGATTCATGAAGAAAGCCTCTGGGAGAAGATAGAACAGTTGAAAAACATAGGGGCGGCCGACATACTGGTGCTTGCCCTTGAAAACGTGATAAAATGAAGATAATCGATTGCCCGTCGCAAAAGGAATGGAAAGCCCTTTGCGAAAGAAACATACCCGATGATTTGGAAATAGAAAAATCGGTTAAGGATATAATAGCAAACGTAAAGGCCTATGGCGATTCCGCTATACGCCATTATGCCAAGACTTTCGACGGCTTCACCGGCGAATCCTTCGAACTCTCTCCCGAAGCGATTGATGAGGGAGCCGACAAGGTATCGGCAGACGTGGCAGATGCTATCATGAAGGCGGCCGAAAATATCTCAGCCTTTCATAAAGCACAGATTCCGGGAAAAGTTGAAGTGGAGACAACACCGGGAGTGAAATGTGTTCAGAAAGCTGTTGCAATTCGGCGTGTAGGGCTATATATCCCCGGTGGCCGTGCTCCGCTTTTCTCCACTGTGCTGATGCTTGCCATCCCGGCTAAGATAGCAGGATGCGAGGAGATTGTGCTTTGCACCCCGGAAACCGGGAGCCATGGCATAGCTCCTGAAATTCTCTTCACCGCCCGTTTCTGCGGAATAAGCAAGATTTACCGCATCGGAGGAGCGCAAGCCATTGCCGGAATGGGGTTAGGCACCAAAAGCATTCCCAAGGTTGACAAGATTTTCGGACCCGGCAACAGGTTCGTGACAAAGGCCAAGCAGGAGATCAGCAAATACACTGCCATTGATATGCCGGCTGGTCCAAGCGAAGTCATGGTATTGGCCGATGAAACCTCCAACCCCACTTTCGTTGCGGCCGACATGCTCTCTCAGGCTGAGCATGGGCCCGACAGTCAGGCTATAGCCGTATGCACCTCCTCTGAAATCGCAGAAAAGATTAAGAGCGAGGTGGAACGACTGGCTGAGCTTTTGCCTCGGCGAGAGTCGATCGAGGGTTCTTTATCCAATAGCCGTATAATAATTCTTGAAAGCCGGGCAGAGATAACCGCCTTTGCCAATGAATATGCCCCTGAGCACCTGATAATATCAATGCAGGCCCCTTGGGAGATAGCCGACCGGATCTATGCGGCCGGAAGCGTGTTTATAGGCAACTACTCTCCGGAAAGTGCCGGCGACTACGCTTCAGGAACCAACCACACTTTGCCAACCTCCGGCTGGGCGCATTCATTCAGTGGCGTGAACATCGACAGCTTCATGCATAAGATAACATATCAGGAACTCTCCCCCGAAGGTTTAAGGCTTCTTGAGCCTGTAATAACTTCCATGGCGAAAGCTGAGGGACTTGATGCCCATGCTCTTGCAGTGGATGTGAGAGTCAAACGTGATAATGTCTGACTAAGAGAATTTGCAGATTTCACTAATATTTGCAGATCTTAATAAAAGGCGTGACAAGGTTATAAGAATGAAAAGATTCATAAGAAAAAATATACTCGATCTGGAACCCTACTCCACGGCCCGCGATGATTTCCAAGGCACCGGGATTTCAGTGTGGCTCGATGCAAACGAATCTCCATATAACAATGGAGCCAACCGTTATCCCGACCCGCACCAGAAGGAACTGAAGCAACGTGTGTCGGATTTGATGGGGATTGCCCCGGACTCAATTTTTATCGGAGGGGCAGGCAGCGACGAAGCGATCGACGTAGCATTTCGCATATTCTGCGAACCGGGTGCAGACAACGCTGTTGCAATTGCGCCGAGCTATGGAGTGTATAAGGTGGCCGCGGCAATAAATAACGTGGAATTGCGAGAAGTGTTGCTCAACAATGACTTCTCCCTCCCTGTCAACCGTATCCTTGAAGCAACAGATTCGCATACAAAGATTATATGGATATGCTCTCCCAATAATCCGACCGGCAATGCCTTTCCCAAAGAGGATATAAGGGAGCTGGCAAACAGATTCAACGGGATAGTGGTTGTGGATGAGGCATACGCTGACTTTTCTGAAATGGGGTCAATGCTCGCAGAGTTAAAGGATATGCCAAACCTCATTGTGCTCCGCACCTTCTCCAAAGCTTGGGGAATGGCGGGATTGCGAGCCGGAATGGCCTTTGCATCCCCTGAGATTATTGGATATTTCGACCGTGTGAAATATCCCTATAATATGAGTTCGCTCGTGCAGGAGGAATTAATGCGAAGAATTGACCAGCGCACCGGCAATCAGATCGGGGAGATAATAAGTGAACGCAAAAAGATGGAGGAATCCCTTAAAGAAGCTTCCTGCGTCAAGAATATTTATCCCTCGGATGCTAACTTTCTTCTGGTGAAGGTGACTGACGCAGATGCCATTTATGATTATCTGGTCCAGAACGGCATAATTGTGCGCAATCGTTCACGCATGCCTTTATGCGACAACACATTGCGCATCACCATAGGCACTCCTGAAGAGAACGACCGAACCATCTCCCTGCTCCAGAAATACAAAAACTGATTATCAATGAAAAAAGCAATATTCATAGATCGCGACGGGACAATCATACGTGAGCCTGAAGATGAGCAGATAGATTCGCTTGAGAAATTAGAATTCATGCCGGGTGCAATCTCCGCCCTACGCTCCCTTATGAACCGGGGATATGAGTTAGTGATGGTCTCAAACCAGGATGGCCTCGGAACAGACTCTTTCCCGGAAGAGACATTCCATCCTGCCCATAACAGGATGCTCGACACCTTACGCGGAGAGGGAGTGACATTTGATGCAGAATTTATCGACCGCAGTTTCCCGGAAGAGAATCTCCCTACACGCAAGCCGGGCACCGCTATGCTTACCCGATATATGGACGGAAGCTACGACCTGCCCTCCTCTTTCGTGATAGGCGACCGACACACTGACCTCCAGCTTGCCAAGAATCTGGGAGCCCAAGGAATTTTGCTTATTCCGGAGGTCACAAAGATTGAGCAAATCATCGATGACAAGCCGGAGCCGGGCGCTTGCCTTGTCACCTCCGACTGGCATGAAATTGCAAAATTCATACTCTCCTCCGACCGCAAAGCAAGGATTGAACGTAAAACTTCGGAGACTGAAATCACAGTTG
Organism: uncultured Porphyromonadaceae bacterium; assembly: GCA_947178165.1. Lineage (GTDB taxonomy): Bacteria > Bacteroidota > Bacteroidia > Bacteroidales > Muribaculaceae > Lepagella. Next base: position 7,136 of record CAMWXH010000006.1, read on the forward strand.
ACGTTGATCTGGAAGGCCACAGGGCTTCCCGCATTGACACTGGCTTGAAATTTTTCGATCACATGCTCAACCAGATTCCCCATCATTCAGGCATTTCATTGAACATCGCCTGCAAAGGAGACCTGGAAGTGGATGAACATCACACTATGGAGGATGTGGCCATTGCTTTAGGTGAGGCTCTCACCAAAGCCTTAGGCGACAAACGTGGAATAGAACGCTACGGCTTCGTGCTGCCTATGGATGAATCGCGAGCCATGGTCCTGATCGATCTCGGGGGTAGGATCGATTTCCAGTGGGATGTGACTTTCACTCGTGAATATGTAGGCGACACACCGACTGAAATGTTTCCCCATTTCTTTCAGTCGCTGGCCTCTGCCTTGAAAGCCAACCTGCACATCAGCGCAAAAGGGAGCAATAACCATCATTTGATAGAGGGTGTTTTCAAGGCGTTTGCCCGTGCCCTGAAAATGGCAATCCGTCGAGATCCGTTCAGTTATGAAATTCCTACAAGCAAAGGGATATTATGATAGCAGTGATAGATTATGACATGGGGAATATCCGTTCACTCGGATATGCCCTGCAACGTTTGGGAGCCGACTGGAAACTGACTTCCGATGCAAGCGAGATACTCTCTGCAAGCCACGTAATACTCCCCGGAGTGGGCAATGCGGCCGAAGCTATGAATAACCTGAAACGCCTGCATCTCCCAGAACTGATATGGAAGATAAGACGCCCGGTGCTCGGAATCTGCGTCGGCATGCAGGTGATGTGCCGACACTCCGAGGAGGGTGACGCAGAATGCATGGGCATTTTCGATGCAAAGGTGAAGAGATTTAAGGAAACAACGGGGGTTAAAGTACCCAATATGGGGTGGTCACCGCTGGCAAATATGGAGTCGAAGCTATTCAAAGGGATAAAAAGCGGAGAATATGCCTACTTCGTCCACAGCTACTATGCCCCGCTTTGCCCCGACACCATAGCCACCTCCCGGCATCCTGATCTCTTCTCAGCCTCCCTGAAATATGAGAACTTTTACGGCTGTCAGTTTCATCCTGAAAAAAGCGGTGAAGCCGGCGAGCGAATTTTAGATAATTTTCTGAAGTTCTGATAAAAGAGATTGACTATGATAGAGATTATTCCGGCCATAGATATCATTAACGGTGAATGCGTAAGGCTTTCGCAGGGTGATTATTCGCGCAAGACCACTTATCGCGCCACCCCTTTGGAGATGGCTCGGTTATATGCCGATGCGGGTGTGAAACGCCTGCATCTCGTTGATCTTGACGGTGCAAAGGCCGGTGAGCCACGCAATCTTCAAGTGCTCCGGCAAATATCTGAATCCAATCTTCTTCAGATAGAATGGGGAGGCGGCATAAAAGATCGCGCCGGACTGGAAGCCGTGCTTGAGGCCGGAGCCGATTACGCTATCATCGGTTCGTTAGCCGTAAAGAATCCTGAGGTTATGGAGAAATGGCTTCAGGAGTTCGGGGGCGAACGGATAATCTTGGGAGCCGATCTCCGCAATGGCAAAGTATCCGTAAACGGATGGCTTGAAGACTCCCCTCTTTCTGCCAACGAACTGATAGAACGCTTTATCCCGTTCGGCCTTAAAGAGGTTATATGCACCGACATATCGAAAGATGGCATGCTTCAAGGCCCCTCCACCGGGTTATACTTAGATTTGATGGAGAGGTTTCCCCGGCTCACATTCACTGTTTCCGGAGGGATATCCTCAATGGAGGATATAAGGAGCCTGAATGATCTCGGCTTATCTCGCGTGATTGTCGGGAAGGCTATATATGAGCATCATATCTCTCTTGAGGAAATTGAAAATTTTATTAATGATTAATTCTCCCCTAATAATAAATATGCCTGCCAAAAGAATCATCCCCTGTCTTGATGTGAAAGATGGACGCACGGTAAAGGGTATAAACTTCGAAGGCCTTGCCGATGTCGGCGACCCTGTAGAGTTAGGAGCCCGTTATGCATCTGCAGGAGCCGACGAATTGGTTTATCTTGATATATCTGCTTCCAAAGAGGGGCGCCACACATTCACTGAGTTAGTAGGGCGCATCGCAGCGCGCATCAACATCCCCTTCACGGTGGGAGGGGGCATTTCCTCAGTTGAAGATGCAGCCCGCCTTCTTGACGCAGGAGCCGACAAGATAACCATCAACAGCGCCGCAGTGGCAAATCCCGATCTCATAACACAGATATCCTCACGCTATGGCCGTCAGTTTGTGGTGGTAGCAATTGATGCCAAACTGGTTGACGGGACATGGCGCGTAACCACTCACGGAGGCTCCCGCCTCACCGGCCTGGAGCTTTTTGCATGGGCTCGGGAGGTGGAGAAACGTGGAGCCGGTGAGATAATGTTTACTTCAATGGATCACGACGGCACACGCCACGGATATCCCTGCGAAACCTTCGCCCGGCTATGTGATTCCCTCTCCATTCCTGTGATTGCTTCCGGGGGAGCCGGATCAGCGGAGGATATTGCCGACGTCCTTTCAAAAGGGAAAGCCGATGCCGCTCTGGCCGCCAGCATATTCCATTACTGCGAAATCACAATTCCGGAACTAAAGGAAAAACTGCATGAAGCCGGCATATCGGTGCGGCGCTAATCGAATCCACGCCATCGTTGCAAACCCGATTGGCCTATATCAGGCGCGAAGCTGTTTCCGCCTGCTACTGCGCCGCAATCCATCCAAAAACACTGAACGAATGAAAAAAATAAATTTCGAAGATTTCAATCTCTCCAAATGCACCGACAATCTGCTGCCGGTGATCATACAAGATGCTGTGTCAATGAAAGTCCTTATGTTAGGATATATGAACCGAGAGGCTTTTGAAAAGACAGTGGAGACGGGAAAGGTGACATTTTATAGCCGCACCCGCAAACGCCTGTGGACTAAGGGGGAAACCTCCGGGCATTTTCTGCTCCTTCAGGATATGTATATCGACTGCGACTGCGACACGCTTCTGATCAAAGCCATCCCTGTGGGCCCAACCTGCCATAGGGGCACTGAATCCTGTTTCGACACCCCCTCGGAAGAGGGCTTCATACGCAAGCTGTCGGCCATAGTGAGGCAACGTCACATTGATATGCCTGAAGACTCCTACACCACGCGCCTCTTTATCCGGGGGATAAAAAAAATTGCTCAGAAAGTAGGAGAAGAAGCCGTGGAATCTGCCATCGAAGCTGTTGACGGAAACCGTCGCCGATTCATCTATGAAGCTTCCGACCTAATGTTCCACTATCTCGTTATGCTTGAACAGATGGGCGTCTCTTTAGATGACATCGAAAAAGAATTGTTAGCAAGGCATAAATAAAATTTTATCTATATCTGAGGTTTTTGACGAAGTTTTGATTAATTTTGTAGTCCTATTCTGAAACGATAAATTTTTTGAAACGATAAAATTTTGACTGTCATTATGAAACTCAGAAATCTGTTCTATATCCTGCTCATCTCTTTGTTCAGTTTGCCGTCGTTTGCGGTGTCGGATAAAGATATGGAGGAGGCGAAAGTTATTGCCGCAAAGCTTTACCTCCGCTGGGCCAACAATGGGTCGGGATACCTCGACGATGTGTCGGCATCTTCTATGGCCGACCTCGAATCCAAACTTAAGGCACAGGAAAAGGAGAACCTGAAAGCTTTCAAGTCTGTTAGCATCCCGGCCGATTATGCATCGTGGGATAAACAGCGTTTCGTGCAGTTCTGGGGAACCACTTTCTTCACCTCCCCTGCCCTCAATGCGGATGGCAAACGTGCCAAGGACCGGGTCAAGGCAAAGGTTAGCGCGATGAATGTTTCAGCTCCTTCATCCGCCCCTAAGGCTGAAGAGCCGAAACAAGCCGAAACAAAGCCGGAAGAGAAAAAGACTGCGGAAGAAACAGCTTCTACTGAAGCAATGAATGAGGAAGGCGGCATCACCATTCCCGAACCGCAGGAAGTGGTGCATCAGGAGGAGGCAATGGCCGATTCTTTGGCCGTGCTGCAAGCTGATGAGCAAAGCATGGCTATGTCTGACCGACACGAGAAAGCCAAGAGCCATACATGGATCTATGTAATCATACTTATTGTACTTGTCATATTGGTTGTATGGCTGATGGTTTATGCCGCCAATATGATGAAAAAACAGGGCAAGGAGAATCGTGCCTTTGAAGGCGGCGATAAGAAACTCAAAAAAGAGATAGCTTCAATGGAGGCCGAAAATGACAAGTTACGCTCTGAGGTTTCTCGTTTGAAATCGGAAATTGAAGCGGCCAAGGCTGAAATCATACGTCTGAAAGCCATGCAAGCTGATGAACGCAAGCAGAGAAAAGAGGAGAAGCAACCCCTCTCTGCTCAATCCGCCCCTGTAGCTAAAGAGATTCCGGCCCCACAGCGCAAGCAGGAGGAGAGCAAGCCTCAGCCAAAGATCATAAATGAAATCTACCTGGGCCGCGCCAATCCCAAAGGGCTGTTCGTAAGAGGCGACCGCCGCCCAAATCCGGCGCATACTGTTTTCCGTCTCGATACAAAAGATGGCATCGTCGGGACATTCCGTTTTGCCGCCACCCCGGAGGCCTTTGATCTCGCAACATCAAATCCCCTTCAGTATCTTGCAGGAGGATGCGTATGTGAAAACTTTGAAGATGCCGAGAACGCCTCCTCACTGATAACTGAAGCCCCTGGCACAGCCATTCTCGAGAACGGCTGTTGGAAAGTTTTGCGAAAATCAAAGATACGCTTTGAATAATTTATTTGCGTATCTCATAAATATTATATAACTTTGCAGAGCAAAGGCCCTGATGGCGGAATCGGTAGACGCGCTGGTCTCAAACACCAGTGGAGCAATCCGTGCCGGTTCGACCCCGGCTCAGGGTACAGAATCGGGAATTATCTTCGGATGATTCCCGATTTCATGTTATTACGACTATCGTAACTTTTCTTTTTGGCATTCTGCTGAAAAAAGGTTATCTTTGTGGTTGCTGCAGAAAGGTGCAGGTCATCTTATCCCGGAATTTATGGCAACAACAACTATCGACCAGGCCGACAGGCTAAAAGAATTAGGCACCGCCCCTATATGGCGGATATTGTTGAAATATAGTCTCCCCGCCGTTGTGGGAACGGTCATTTCCGCTATCTACAACATCATCGACTCAATAGTGATTGGCCACGCTATTGACGACCCGAATGTGGTTGCCGGAATTGCTGTCACTTTCCCGGTCATGAACCTTGCCACGGCTCTCGGCATGCTTATCGGCGCCGGCGCGGCCACAAGAGTTTCTATTGTGCTCGGTCAGAATGATAAGAAGATGGCCGAAATGATCTTAGGGAACTGCGTGATTCTCTCCGTCGGGATAGGGTTGCTTTATGTCACGGCTTTTGCCATTTTCCTTACTCCCATCCTCACCATCTTCGGAGCCTCCCCCAATTCCCTTCCATACGCCCGCGAATTCCTTATGTGGGTGCTTCCCGGCATGGTGCTTATGAATATCACCTTTTCATATAACAATGTGATGCGCGCTTCAGGCTATCCGGGGAAAGCTATGTACACCAATATGATTGGAGCCGGAATGAACGTAATCCTTGCACCCCTGTTCCTTTTTGTTTTCAAATGGGGAATTCGAGGAGCAGCCATTGCCACCGACATCTCAATGCTTGTGACCGCATTTTTTGTCATGGGGCATTTCTTCAATAAAAAGAACACTCTCCATTTCGTGAAAGGGACTTTCAGGCTTCACTGGAAAATTATAGCCGGAGTATTATATATAGGCATGGCTCCGTTTCTCATCAACGTGGCCGGATCAGCAATTAATGCTATCGTCAACAATACCCTCCTAAAATATGGAGGAGACAATGCAATCGCGTCCATTGTGGTGTTCAACCGCTTCGCCACAATCTTTGTTTTCATAATCATCGGAATCTGCCAGGGCATGCAGCCTATAATCGGTTATAACTATGGCTCAAAACGCTATAACCGACTTTTCCGCACACTGTTGCTCGGAGCTTGCACAGCGGTGGTGATCACGACAATCGGAACGCTCGTGGGTCAATTTGCTCCAAAGCCTATTGCAAAGATGTTCATGCAGAATGAAGAGCAGATTGCGGTTGCAGTGAACTGTCTGAAAATCGTCACTCTTGCTTTCTGGATGGTAGGTTTCCAGATTGTGGCCACCAACTTCTTCCAGGCTCTTGGGAAAGCGGGCATATCCGTTTTCCTTTCTCTCACGCGCCAGATAATCTTCATGATACCCCTTCTCCTTTTCCTTCCCGGAATGTGGGGACTCGATGGCGTGTGGGGAGCATTCCCGATCAGTGATGCCGCCGCAACATTCGTATCAGCAGGCATGCTGGTGTGGCAGATAAAGAAGATCAGGCATAAGGCCAACTGAACAAATTAATTCTCAAATACCCCTATCCATTTTCTGATGCTATAATCTGTGCCAGAATAGCATCGGCAATGCGGCGGTCGTTGGCGAGTCGAGGAATTTTCCTCTGACCTCCAAGCTTATGGTTGCCGACGCTGCGAAGCCAGCGGTCGAAAGTGCCGTCGGGCACAGTGATCAGCTCCAAGCGATCAAGGAATATGTCGCCCGTGCGTTTTGCATCATAATCGGAGTTCTCTCCACGAAGCGCCGCATCCAATAGGTCGGCAAAACGCTCCGGATCCTCAGGAGCTTCATCCCACTCAAAGAGCCATTGATGACGGCCATGACGGTTACCCTCCGCAAAAACAGGCGCAGCCGTATAATTACGCACGCCGGCCCCGGTCTGGGCGCAAACAGCCGCCACCGCTTTTTCGGCATTCTCCTCCATCAGTTCCTCTCCGAATGCATTGATATAGCACTTTGTGCGCCCCGCTATGGTTATCTTAACAGGATTAAGCGAGGCAATTCGCACCGTGTCGCCAAGACGGTAACGCCACAGGCCATTGCTCGATGTTATGACCATCTCATAAACGCGCCCCTCCTCGAGTTGCCATAGCGGCACAGGACTTGCATCTTCCTCATCCACGGGTATGAATTCATAGAACACATCATTATCGACAATGAGCAACATAGAGTGGTCGGCGGGATCATTCTGCACCGCAAAAAAGCCTTCCGAGGCATTATAAGTTTCAAGGAAATGCATCTTTTCAGGATCAGTGATACGCTGATATTCCTCCCGATATGGTTCAAAGGAGATGCCTCCATGAAAAAACACTTCAAGGTTGGGCCACACATCTGAAATCTTCTCCACCCCCTTCTTCTTCATCACCTCCTTTATCACTGTAAGAAACCATGAAGGCACGCCCGAAATATTGGTGATATTCTCATTCATAGCAGATTCCACAAGCGCCGGGAGCTTCCGCTTCCAGTTAGGGATAAGAGCCGTGCGCTTATCGGGCACCCTGAAGAAGTTGGCCAATGGGTTAATCTTATCAATGAGCGTGGCGCTCAGGTCGCCCACCCTTACGCGCGAATCGGCAGGCTTGAGCTCGGAAGCGAAGGAGCCACCGAGGATGAATCCTTTTCCGGAAAACAACCGGCTGTGAGAGTTATGACGAAGATAATGGGCCACACAATCGGCCGAACCTTTGTAATGTCCGCGCCGAAGATTCTCATCGGTTACAGGCACATATTTTGAACGGCCTCCTGATGTACCCGACGACTGCGCGAAATTCATGCACCGTCCTCGCCACAGCACATCCCGTTCTCCGTCGATCATTCGCATCACATCCGAACGAATATCCTCATACTCCACAAGAGGAACCCTCCTGCTGAATTCAGCGTAAGGATCCTCACTGCAAAGTATTTCCTGATACCCATATTTACGCCCCTGCTCAGTTTCTGCACCCCTTTTGAGCAGGGAGCACAGGAGGTCGCGCTGAATGCGCTCCTCATCGCTGGCCCAGCAGTCGGTGCGCCGGGCTATTCGTTCGAAAATCATACGGGCTAAGGGTGTATAGTTCATTATGTGGAATTTTACTTTATCGTGTGACCTCTAACTATTTTCTCATAACTGAAAACACAGTTTCCACTGCAAAGTTAATAACAACTCCCCATATCTTCAAGTTTGAACTTTTTTTATTAATTTTGCAGAGATGATTTATTTTTCAATTACATCCCATAAAATTTCAAATACATCCTATAAAATTTGAGTATGCGTTTCCCGAAAATCTTCTTCTCAATCCTGACGGCAATCCTATTGCTTGGCATCTATCTCCCTGCCAAGGGTCAGATATTAGGGGTACCCAATCAGACGGAATTTACTGATTCGCTTAAGAAAGAATTCAAGCATGCCCCATATTTCGGGTTATACAAGGATAATTACTTTACTGTCGGAACCGTGGTGGGAGCCAGGCCTACCAAACACAATTCCGATGTGAAATTCCAGATCTCGATTGCACAACGAATCACCAAGACCACCCTCCCCCTCAACTCCTATCTCTTCCTGGCATTCACGATGAAGACAATGTGGAATGTTTTTGAGAAGTCGATGCCAATGCGCGACCTCAACTTCAACCCCGGAATCGGATGGTCGTTCCCATTCTTCTCCAAGGGGCGCTATGCAGGGAAATTCACCTTGATGATTGAGCATGAAAGCAACGGACGCGACAGCATTCAGTCGCGAAGCTGGAACAAAATATCTTTCGCCGCATCCACTATGGTCAACGAATGGCTAATGGTCCATAGCAAGTTCTGGATCCCGATTGTTGACGGCGAACATAACCGTGATATCCTTAAATATTCAGGAATATTCCAAGGGGGATTTGCCGTTACTACACCCAATAAAAAATTCGGATGGGCCCTCACCCTTGTCAAGCGCAAGGGATGGAACCTGAATTTTAACACCATACTTGAGTTTAACTGGAAAATTTTCCCGCACGACAACCAATATTTCTTTGCCCAATACTATAACGGTTATGGAGAGAATATGCTTGATTATAACGTGTTCCATTCACGATTGAGAGTGGGGATAGTGATTAAGCCAACTTTCTTCTCCGAATTTTGATTATTAAATACCAAACAATTATGTTCAGCTTACAGATAGCCATCATATCCTGGATTCTTTTTGGGGTGCAGATCCTGACAATGCTCGCACTCCTCATATTTGTATTACGCCCATTAAGGCTGATCATGCGGCTTCCCATAGAAGCTTATTGCCAGGAAGGGGAAACAGCAATCGTAGAGGAAACTCCCTCAGATGAAGAGCCAGCAATTGCCGAGGAAACTCCCTCAGATGAGGATCCAGCCATTCCCTTTCCTAAAGTTTCAGTTGTAGCCTACTCCACGGTCAATGAAGAGACCCTCACAGAATTTCTGAAAAGCGTCTGCACCCAGGATTACCCCAATTTTGAGGTGATAGTGGTGTGTGACGCCTCTTTCGAAGCCTCCGGAATATTATCTGAAAAATATGAAGAGCTTTTCAAAAAGGTTTATGTCACCTTCATCCCGCCGGGTTCGCACAACCTGAGCCGAAGGAAACTTGCGCTCACCATAGGAATAAAAGCATCGAAGGGGGAGATAGTGCTTACCACAGTGGCCAATGCAGTGCTCCCATCCGAAAGCTGGATTTCAACGATGGTGAAGCCTTTCATTCAGGATCCTTCAATCGAGCTGTCGCTTGGCTATTCTCATCCCGACTATCAGGAGATTGGCGGCCCGGGAAGATATTATAAGGAATTTTTTGCACTCCTCACCGATGCCCGCTGGATTGGCTATGCTCTCATGAAGAAACCATATCGAGGCGATGGATTCAACCTTGCCTTTCTTCGCGACACATTCTTCCGATGCAAGGGATATTCAAAGACGATGCATCTCCATTCAGGAGAGGATGACCTGTTCGTTAACGACATAGCGAACAGCTATAACACAGCGGTGGCCATCTCCCCTGAATCAATCCTTACCATCCGCTGGGGGGAGACTGCTAATCGCATTTTCAACCTTCGCCGCAGTCAATATGACTTCACCGCCCGGTGGCTGCCTCTCGGCCCCTTTGTCAGGGCCGGACTCGCATCCACTTCGCAGTGGGTCGTTCTTCTTGCCGGAGTGGCGGCGGCATTGATCGCATTGCCCAATCTAATCCCGGCCATAGCTTGCGCCGCGATCTGGTTAGCTTTCATTATTTCCGAAAGCGTCACCTACCGTAAAGCAAGCGATAAACTTGAAGCCACAAGGCTTTCATGGCAAGTTCCCTTATTCTGGCTCATAAAGCCCCTCAACAATCTCTATTTCCGCGCTGTCCATCGGAGTTCAAGATTCAAGAACTTCACTTGGCAACGCCACAAACTCTCTTGAATACACCTATAACTCATAATCTCATAACACCCCATAACCTTACCACAATGACTCTATATCCCAACCTCATATTAGATGCCCTCCGCAATGTGCGCTATCCGGGCAATGGCAAGAATCTCGTTGAGAATGAAATGGTTGAAGACGATATCCGCATCGACGGCAACAAAGTCTCCTTCTCAATCATCTTCGATAAGCCAACCGATCCATTTATCCGTTCCGTGATTCGCTCGGCCGAGACTGCCATCAATACCTTCATCTCACCCGAAGTCGAGATCAAAGGAAACATTACCCCTAAATTCCGCAAAGCCCCTGAAGCCAAGCCTGAGGTGCTCCCGGGAGTGAAGAATATTATAGGCATAAGTTCCGGCAAAGGGGGTGTGGGAAAATCGACAGTTTCAGCTAATCTCGCAGTCGCGCTGGCCTCTATGGGCTATAAGGTTGGCCTTCTCGATGCCGATATCTTTGGCCCCTCCATGCCCAAGATGTTTGGTGTGGAAGATGAGACAATCTATATGATTAACAAGGATGGACGCGACTACATAGAGCCTATAGAGAGATATGGTGTGAAGATGCTATCGATCGGCTTCCTTGTCGATAAGGAGAAGGCTGTGTTATGGCGCGGAGGAATGGCAAGCAACGCTCTAAAGCAACTCATCACCGATGCCTGGTGGGGCGATCTTGACTATTTCCTCATCGACATGCCTCCAGGCACAAGCGACATTCATCTAACTCTCGTCCAGACTCTCCCAATCACGGGGGTTGTCGTGGTGACCACTCCGCAGGAGGTGGCTTTGGCTGACGCACGCAAAGGGATTGCCATGTTTGCAAATCCCGGAGTGAATGTCCCCATACTTGGTTTGGTCGAGAATATGGCATGGTTCTCCCCTGCGCCTCATCCTGAAGAGAAGTATTACATTTTCGGTAAAGAGGGCGGCTCAGAATTAGCCAAGAAAATGAATGTAAGGCTTCTTGCCCAGATTCCCCTTGTTATGGGCATCCGTGAACAGGCTGACAATGGCACTCCCGTAGCTGTGGAACTTGAAAAGGATCCTGCCAATGCCAATGCTGAAGCATGCGCTTTCGGGTTGCTTGCCCGCAATGTGGTGGAAGCTGTCAATAAACGCAATGCCGAGCTGCCTGCTACCGAGAAAGTAGAGGTCACTAAGAAATAGAAATGAATAAAGTTACCCTGTCTTGCATAAATCAAGTTTACTCATAATAATTGTTATGGCCTGTTACGCACTGTTTGGCGTGACAGGCTGTTCCGATGCACGTGTCGGGGAGGTGCTTCGTCACGCCGACCAACTGATGGAGACTCATCCGGATTCCGTGCGGATCCTGCTCGATGGAATCGACACCCTTAAACTGAATAAAGCCAATGCTTCTCTTTATGCCGTGCTTGACGCGCAATCACGTCATAAACTTTATATGCCTCCGCCGGCCTCTGACTCATTGCTGAATATCGCGGTGGACCATTACTCCACCACCGGACCGGATTCTATGTTGATGAAAGCCTTATTTTACCGCGCTGTGGAACGCAGGGAAAATGGGGATATCGAGTCAGCCACTCACGATGCCATTAACTCTTGGGAATTGGCAAGGACGACAAAAGACAATTACTGGCAGGCCAAGGATGCTGAATTGGTAGCTGATATGGCAGGTGATATTCAGAATTATCAGGAGGAACTCAAATGGAGAAAATTATCAGCGGAAAGCTATAAGAATGCCGGAAAGAACCTTAACTATCTCTATACCCTCTGCGATGTATCGTCATCATATCTTAACTTAAGGGATTCGGTTAATGCCTGTTGTCTTGATGATAGCATCGGGAAACTCATCAGGAAAGAAAATGATGAGAACCTTCAATTGTATCACGCTTCTACTTCAATTTATATACAAAATTCTTATGGTGACATAAATCACGCAGACTCTCTATACAATCTACTCATTTCATCTAATAATCAATTGTGTAATGATTCGGCTCTCGGTTTAATAAAAGCCAATATATTATTGAATAGAGGCGAATATAGGTCCTGTTTAAATATTCTTGATTCCCTTGATAAAAAACTATGCGCACAAGAAAGGAGGTCACTAATTTATGAAGTCGCTTATCGCCTTTCTAAACAGGCCGGAGATATTTCTTTAATGAGCAAATCTGCAGACTCATTATTAAATTTACAGTCCAAGCTTATTTGCAATGCACTGAGTCAACCTGTCACCGCAACTCAAAGGGACTATTTTCAGGTTGAAGCGGCAACTAAAGAAGAGCAAAGGCATAAGGCAATTGTAATCAGGCGTTGGATTCTGATATGTGCATGTATTCTGATCATTACAGGCATAATCATATACAGAGTAAACTTAAAAAGAAAAAATAAATTGCTGAATGAAAAAGTTTCCCAGATCTTAGATGTCAGCAATCAACTGAAAGAGGAACATAGCAAAAACATGGAGATACAATCCGAACTTGACTCCCTTCGTAATATTCAGGAGGGTCTGCAAGCGGTGATTGCCTCAGCTGAACAGAAAGATAACGATGATTTAGCACTCATTAATAAACAGAAAAAAGAGTTGAAAAAGAAATCTGCTCAAATCAACCAACTCACCAAGAAGCTTAACTACGCTGGCAATATGTTGTCTAATCTTTACACTGAGCAATGGTCAACCATCAATATGCTTTGTAAGGAATTTTTCAATAAAGATAAGAGCGATTCAGCTATAATAATGGCCAACATAAATAATGAATTAGAGAAACTAAAATCAAAAGGGTTTTACCAGACATTAGAAAGGGACCTGAATACCTATTATGATGGAATTGTAAAAAAATTGAGAGCACAGTGCATAAATCTGAAAGAGGAGGATATAAAACTAATAATCCTATGCTTGGCAGGTTTTTCATCTATTGCTGTATCGCTTCTAACAGAATGCAGCACCAGCACATTCTATGCAAGGAAGCAACGCATCATCAATAAGATTGCCTTGTCTAATGTTCCCGACCGTGACTTATTCCTAAATTATTTGAAGAAATAAACACTGTCTATATTTTCTTGCCTTAGGTGAAATATACTTTTACATCGACTTAATATTACTAACATTCTAATAATCAATAATTTTTACATAAAATTACACCATTAACAATTGCAATGTATTGAATTTTAGTCACTTAATTCATTCTAATCTATTTCAAAACTCTTTTACTCACTATTTATATAACTAATTATCAAATACTTATACTTGTAAAATTAAGAGCTTCAAAAATTTCTAAAAAAGGATATGCCGATATTATCTTTGCACCGTCATCAAAAAGCAATTTAATATGAAGCGTATTCTTAAAACTTTCTTGTGTCTAATAATGCTCTTAAGCATTACAGCAGGAGGTTGGGCAGCCTCCGGCAATAACAAAAAACAGCCATCTCGCCCAATTTCAATTGTTTTAAAACCCAGTAATCCTAACGCAATGCGTCCAAGGACTCCTTCTATGCAGGAGATAACCTGTGCATATATGGATAGCTACATCTATTTCGGATTTGCAATTCCGGAGGGGGAATGTGAAATGGTTCTTTCCGATCTTAACACAGGAGAGATTGTGACTGCAACCTTTGATTCCGAGGATTGTGAACCTATTTACGTAGGCGAAATCGAATCAGCTGAAGTGACTCTCACCACTGAAAACGGACACACCTATTACGGCGAATGGTAATAGCAACAGTCTTTAAATTCCTTTCTACACTTTTTATTTCTACACTTCCTGATGATGCGTGTTAACCAATACGTTAACCGTGTCATCAGGAAAATACAAATCTAACATCCTTCCAATGAAGTTATCTTTCTCTAAAATATTATTAGCCTCAGCTCTATCTATCCCGACGTTGGCCTTTGCAGGGAACATACCCCAATATAAGGTCACAAAGGGAACGTCAAAATATGCAGAGTTCTCCGATGGAACCGAACTCCCCTTCAAATGGTCGAGCTACACTACAATCCTTTATCCCTCAGGCTATGAGGCCCTGAACGCATACAGCGCGCCGGGTTATCCAATAGGATTTGATTTCCGGTTCGGCGGACGCGTGTTCAACCAGTTCGTGGTCTCTTCGGCAGGGAATGTCTATCTCGGCAACGAGACGGTGAATTACCGCGGCGACGCGTTCACGATAAACATGAGCCCTATCCTCCACGGCATCAAGAAGGCTTCCGTCTCTTATCGCGTAAGCGGTGAAGAAGAGAACCGCGTGCTTGAGATACAGTACAAGGATGCAATCCTCAACGAGACTTCCAAATATCCCGGCAAGTATTCTCTGCAGATAAGGATGTTTGAATCTGACGGACGCATAGAGATGGCGTTGAAGGAACTGAACACCGTGGTTGAGGAATACTTCGGTTTCGATGTGAGCCTTTCAGGATATGACACTGCCGACCGTCTCGCGATCACCGGCGAGGGGCTTGAGAAGCCGTTCACTGTCTTTACCGGAAGGGGGATGGATATTCTCGACCCCTCGACCTACCTTCACTGGGACGCTGACGACTACGACATGGACTATATGCCGGTGTTCGTGTTCACTCCCGACAGCAACAAGGAGGCTCCCGAAGCGTCGCCCTCAGATCTGGAGGTGCGGCAGGCGGGGAAGAACCTTGCCATTTCATGCACCAAGGCTCCCGGATCGGATGCCACGGTGATCCTTGTGTCTGATGCCCCTTTCACAGAGGCCGACCTCCCGGCTGACGGAGAGACCTTCCGTGCAGGGAGGCTATCCGACGGCGCGTATTGCACCTTGGGAGATGCATGCGCCTTGTATTACGGTGATGGCGAGAAGATAGAGTTGGAGTTTGAGGGCGTCGAGGATGGCAAGTCATATCATGTTTGCGCAATCCCGGCAAACGGCTACCCTGCATTCAACAGGGACGGGCGTTCTGAAAAGGTGTTCATCTCCACGCAGGGTGCGCCAGAGAGCCTGAGCGTGATGGCCTATTCCGCAGATGAGATTGCTGTCAACTGCAAGGCCGGCTATCCTGTGATCATAGCCTCGACAACGGAGGGAAGGCCTGAATACGGCGCCGGCTATGTAGGAGTTTTCGGCACGCCGACTGCCGATGCAAAGGCAGGTTATGAGTTGCAGGGTGGAGGAACCGTCATATATGCCGGCAATCCGGAACGTTTCACCGTGGAGGTTCTTCCCAATCAGCTCACCTATTTCCGCGCATGGACCGTTGACGGCGACCGCGTGTCGGCCACTGCGACTGATGCGACAGGGATTCCCGCGCCATCATTTCCATACGAGCCTTCGGTTGAGGATTATCCCCTTGACTCTCCACTATGGGGCTGGATGCATTCCGACAATGCGGAGTTCGTGCCGGTTGACCGTGCTTATGCTCATGACCGCGCTGTCAGCGCAACCTCGATAGATGACGGCGAGGTCTCCCTTTCGACTCCCCTGCTGACATCTGACCGCGACTTGACCCTGACATTCGATTTCGCGATGGAGACGGAGAAGGATCCGGCTCCCGGTGAGGAGGGTCAGGTGATGATGCAGGGATATGAGCCTGGCAATTTCGGCGAGACGGGATATTTCCGCATCAAGTCGGGCGATGCCACAGTTAAGGAGATAACCGGATACAACGGCACCATGAGGACTGTTCCGGCAACCGGAGGCAACGAGGATGGCTCCTCCACTTTCGAGCCTGTTGAGGTTGCAATCCCGACCACGGGCAAGGCGCAGAGGGTGTCCTTCGCTTTCTCCACCCCCAAGAAGAGCCGGCTCTATCTTCGCAACATCAGCATAAAGCAGACCGGGGAGCCTATCGGGACTGGAGTCACGGAGATCCCTGCGGAGGAGCCTTATGGCTCTGACCTCTCGGAAGCCGTGATTTACAATGTTGCTGGGGTGCGGATAAAGGCACGGAGCATCAATGAACTTCCTGCCGGCCTCTATATCATCAACGGCAAAAAAGTGATGAGAAAATAATCTCTGCGCCTCCGTGGCGGGAGCCTCCGAGCTTCCGCATTAATGTCAGCCGGACCCCGGCCGGGAGCCTCCGAGCTTCCGCATCCCCAGAACAATTATTATTCAGAGATCAATAAGGAATTTCACAAGAATTCAATTATAGTATAGCTTAAAAGCTATATTGTGCTATAATATTTTATTAACCGGGAGCAATCCCTATTACTAACTTAAAAATCTTAAAAATATGAAAAAGATTTTTACATTCTCACTCGCCGCATTGGCAGCAGTGAGTGCTGCCGCACAGACAACCGGCTCAATTGAAAACAGAGACCACAGCGTCTATTGTCCGTCAGAAAATGGAGACATAATGTATGTTTCCTACGACAATGTAATCAATGCATCAAATGCATCTGCAACCATCACCATCGGTTCTACTACTTCAAAACTTGAAATCGGTGATGTGACAGAATGGGGATTTTCACTTCCAATTGGTGCAAAACTTCAGGGAGTACCTAACAATACAGAGTTCACCATCAAAGTGACGAATGTAATTCCCGCCGATACAATCAACACTTCTGTTGAAAACGTTACAGGGGAATATCTCTATCGTCAAAACCTTCCCACTGTAACTCCGGATCCTACTTCAGGAAGCGCGATAGGCGTGACTGAAGAAATTACTTTCGATTTCTCCGAGGCTGTCAACGTTGACCAGATTATCTACACCAGCGGCTCTTTCATGAACCGTCTCATCAACTCCGAGGATGGCGTAGCCGGTTACTCGACTACAGCAACTGCCAATGTTAAGGAGGAATATTGGAGCAAGTCAACAGATCCTGCAACAATGAATATCCGTCTTAACAATGTTACACTTGAAGGAGGCTGGTATCTTCCCGACTATTCATTCGACTACACTCACGAATTCCCAGCAGAAACTGCTCAATACGTTACATATTCTCCTCTCAATGATGATATGACTGTATGGAATGTCTATGGTGACGGCTGGGGCCTGGTTGACTTAGTTTTCGATGGAGAAGTTGATTATTCAAATGCTGAAGCTGAGGTAACATATATAATTGAAGGAAGCAATCCGAAAGTATATACAGTCTCAGCTGAGGAGCTTTGGGGAGATTGGAGCTTCTGGGATTCCATGTATCATCTTGAAATTCCTATGCCCTACTGTGAAGAAGCCACAGAAGATAACTTGACTTCAATTTCTATTGAAGTTTATGATGTGGTAAGTAATGACAACGAGGTTTCAATCCCTGTTATTAAATATGATAACAAAACTCTTGATGTCGTGTATCGTTCAAAATCCACAGCAGGACTCGCTAAAGTACTAATTTCTAATGCTAATTCCATCGACGTATTCTCAATCAATGGCTCCTTGATAATGAAGGATGCATCGATTAGTGATATTGAAAATCTTTCTCCGGGAATCTATATTGCAGGTGGTCACAAGATTACCATCAGATAACTCAAAACAACAGTATGGGTTTACGCCCTATTCTCAGGGCGTAAATCCATACCTATAATAGAATGATAACATGAGATTATTAGCTTGCTTAATATTATTTTTAATTGGAAGTATAAATTTATTTGCAGCTTCTCTTTCATTTACAAAAAGTGTACCTGAAAACAACGCCCAAATTTCTAATTTTGATGACATTAAAGTCTATTTTAATCTTTCTGAGGTAATAGAAGGAAATGATAATGCTGAGAAGTGGGGCATTGGGTACTTGGGAGTGTATAATGCTAAGTTAAGTAGAAACCGAGGGGCAGTTCTATTTAAAGGGAATACCACAGATGGAGAAATATTAGCCAATTTAAATGAAACCCTGGGAGGAAAAGATGATGGCTTTTTTGCAGGGTGTGACTACATCCAGTTAAAATTCCCGGGCATCGAGGTAATTCCCGGACAGTTATACAGTATTTATATCTCTTATGACGTATATGTGATAGATGATCAGAATAAACGTCTGGAAGGTTTGGAAGATTTAGTATTAAAATCAGATCCTATTATTCTGACTTTCTATGGGGGAGCTTCAATTGATAAGAAACTCTCTCTCATTCAATGTTCCTTAGATGAAAATAACAATATAGAGAACCTCTCCACAGTGGATTTCGAATTTAATCATGAGATAATGGTAAATGAGAATTTTATTGCCGAGATATATGAGGGTGAAAGTCTATTAGGATCATCAAGCGATCATGAACTCCAAGGAACTAAACTTACAGTGACATTTCCTGATCTCCCTACATATACTTCCCATAAGTACACTATTCGAATACCCGAGGGCGTATTAAAGATGAAAGACGATGAATCAGTCAAAAATTCAAAATTTGAAATACCCTTTACTGGTTCATCCTATCACGAATTCAGTTATAAAAGAATCACGCCAAGGGCTTCCGAGCCTTCGTTGATTGAAGAGATCTTAATTTCCTACAATTTCCCCGAGGGCTGTGGGTTTGTCAATATGGAGGATGCTGGTATCACCGGCTATCCTATGAAAGTCTATAAAGGAGAGGAACCTTCAGAGGAGAACTATCTCATTACGGTAAACGGTGAAACAACTGATGGAGGTGCGCTTCTTTTCAAACCAAAGTATGATTTCGATGCAGAAAGTAAATATACTTTTGTTATCGAGGAGGGGGTTGTGAAGCCTTGGATAATAGGTGGAACTCGCGGTAAAACTTTACCTGACTACAAGTGTAAGCCGGTTACCGTTACATATACCACTCCTGCGATTGCCGATATTCCCAAGGTAGTCATCACACCGCAAGGCTCTGAGCTTCCCGGATTCGGCAGTCTGGAGGAGGAAATAAGGATTCCCTTTGAACCGTATAGCTTTGCTGAAACAGATTATAGGGTAACTTCATCTGACAAAATATTCTATGAGGATGGGTCCAGAGGTTATCATCCCCTATATGAAATAGGTACAGAGGAAGATTCTTTAATTGGGTATTATTTCTTCTATGCAAGGACTACTTCAGAGAATGGGTGCTACCTTGAATTATCCACAATAGATGAAGAGAATCTTCCAATACTTATGGAAGGCAAGGAATATGAATTCCGTTTCCCGGCGGGTGCATACGTGGCAGAACAGAGCCTATTGAAGAAGTATAGCGGAAGCGAGGCTTTCGTGTATCGTTTCAAAGGCACCACTTCTCCCATCAATGACTTCGGTCTGACAGCCAACGTTGACGAACGTCTCCATTCTCACGCTGATGTTTTCTCTTTCGTAACTGAAAGCGAAGTCAAGGCGGCAGAGAATGCGAAGATGATCCTGAAAGATGGTGAAGAGAATGTAGCCGAGGCTCCGGTGTATGTTTCTCGTGAAGCAAATGGTCATCGCGTCTATGCAGACTTCGGAGGCAAGAAACTCGAAAGCGGCAAGAGCTATGATGTGGTTCTTCCTGAGGGTTCGGTATTTGCAACTAACGGCATTGTAAACAATCCGGAAATCAAGTCCGCTATCACGGCTATGCCTGAGGCTCCGGAAGTTCCCGAGTTCATCAGTGTGGCTCTCAACATCGACGAATATGCTTCTGCCACCTACCGTATGGTGAAAGGACAGGAGAGTGTTCTTGGCCTGAAAGCCGGTAATGACTGGAAGCTTGATAAGCTTACCCTAAACGGTGAAGATGTGACTGCAGAGGTAGCGGAGAATGGGCTTTACACCCTCCCGGCACTTAATGAGGATGCAAAGCTTGATGCAACATACGCATACGCTCACGCAATCGATTATGATTACGAGACAGGAGTAGGCAACATCGAAGATATCCCCTACAGTCTTAGCAAGGATGGTTCGCACGTGATCATCTCCGGATTGAATGGAGGCGAACAGATTGCCATCTATACGATCGGGGGTATGAAGATTGCAGACCTTCCCACCGTACCAGCCGAGATGCACGAAGCATCCATCGCCCTCCCCGAAGGACAGGTTTACATTGTCATGATCAATACCACCACTTTC
The DNA here is from genome assembly GCA_947178165.1 of uncultured Porphyromonadaceae bacterium. GTDB lineage: Bacteria > Bacteroidota > Bacteroidia > Bacteroidales > Muribaculaceae > Lepagella. The sequence continues at coordinate 27,316 of CAMWXH010000006.1, forward strand.
AAGTGGAAACACTAATGAAAGCATGATCCTCAAGATGACAGAGCAACGTTCACTCTCCGAACGAAGCTCTGTACTCTCCCCAACCTTAAAAGAACTTCATAAGCTTATAAAAGCGATTGGTTAATAAAAGGTTACCCTCCGAGTGGGGGGCGCGTGGCCCGCGCCCGCCACTTACAATTCTTTCAATCAATTAAAATTTTAATAAAAATATAAATATGAAAACTAAAGGTTATAAGAGATTCCTTGATCGAATGGATTACTTCAATACTGATATTGAAGTAGCTGAAATTTTAGTCCTAAATAGTGAGAACATTAAGGGCACTGGAGATTTAATTTTTGAGAAAGTTACAGAGGATAGCCATCCCATCCTAAGTAATCGTCAGAACTCTAAAGGTAGCAGAAAGATTGTTGTCAATCATTTAAAAAAGACTGTTTACGTAGCTTTTATTAAAGAGATGTATGAAGAAGTTACTGAATACTTGAAATATATTCTCAGAGAGGCCGCCTTGAACAGCGATAATCCCCATCGGCTTGTGGGTGAACATAAAGTTAATATGAGTGCTAACGATTTATTATCAAAGCCTACCAGAAAAGATATTATCGAGGCAATAATGAATCAAATTTTTCAACAATTGGAAAATGAGAAAAGCACGTTGGAGCTTATAAAGAAAGTAAAGAATAAATTAGGATTAACCATCGATAACAGTATCATAACAGACGCTTTGCCTTATCTTGAAATTAGACATATCTTCGTACATTCAGATGGAAAACCATGTGAGGAATTCTTAGCAAAATATCCCGATATCCAACTTGATCAGAAGAAACGAATTGCTCTTAATTCAGATTTTGCAAAGAGGGCCTTCAGTACAGTAAAGATTCTTTTACGTACCATGGATCAAGATATGTTAGCTAAAGAGTACGTCTCGTCAAGTGAAAAAATGGAGTAAAAATTAAATGTGTTTAATAATGAGAATATTGTCGGAGGTGGATAATACCACCGACAATATTTCTCTAAATAATCAATCTGTCTGCATCATGGAAGATAAAAAATTCAAATCTCAGATGAAAAAGCTCAAACAAGCTTTCAAAGATGGGGAGAAATTTGTGCTCTTTATTGGTGCCGGTCAGAATGGAGGCCATAATGTCCGTCTGATGTGGAATCAGTTGATAAATCAAGTCAGCAAGACCTCCTTCCGCAACCTTTTCCAGCAAATGGGAGTAAACTATACCGACAGTCATGCCATATTGAGAGCAATGGAGATAGAAGATACAGGTAAGCATTCCAATACTCAGAATGATGGTAATAGTAATAATGATAAGCATAAAGAAGAAAGTGCCGATTTGGAATTGGTAAAATATTTGAACACTTATTTCCCGATTGAAATACAGGTTTCAATGATAAAGGATTTAATGAAAGACCATTATATTCCGGCATTGCAGAATCATTTATACACTCAATGCAATTATCATCTTATAAATGAATCATTCGGCAAACTGTATGCGGGTAAGGCCTCAAGACCTGAGGATTTCACGCATTTGCCTATTCCTAATCCGACATCAGACCCTGCAATTAAGGAGAGAAATAAAAATGACAAAGAATATTATACTTTATTTGTATTAGCCAGAATGATACTTCTTAACCCTCAGATTGAAAGTATAATAACCTATAATTTTGATAATTTCATTCGTCAAGCCGTAAAGGTTCTTCTAAAGTCTCCCGAGAAATATTTTACTGAGAAAGAGATTGAATTTCTAAATAAAAGATTTTCGTTAATTTATAATAAAGAAAAAGAAAGACTCTCGGAAAAGGTGCTTGTTAAAGATGTACATGATAACAATAACTTGGATTCCAAGAATGTTACCTTAAATTGTTTTCCAGTATATCATGTCCATGGTTACATACCTGATCCAAATGAAGAGGAGATAAGGGAGAGTCCGGATATTGTCATGGCATTGGAAGAATTTGTAGAGCAACAAACAGATGGTTTGTCATGGGAAGACTCCATTCAGGTGTCTGCTTTTAGAAACTCCAATATTATTTTTATAGGATGTTCTATGACAGACTTGACTATGAAAAGGATGATAAACTATGCCCATGCAAGTGGTTATAATAATAAAATTTTCATATTGAACGCTACCTCATCTCCTGAAAGCTCTAAATCTCAAGTGCAGGACGGTGACAGTCAGAAGTTCATCCTTAACCGTCAGAAAAATATACTGGATCAATTGCGTAGAAAATATTTTGAATCCATTGGAGCAACTTATGTTAATTGTCCTAACGGTTTCAATGCATTGTGCGATGCTCTATATACAATAACGCATCTAAATCTTAATAATGCCAACGATAAATAATATCATATATCATGAAAAAACTCAGTACACACATCAAGGGACTGGATGCCTTATTCCTTGGAGGCATTCAAGTGACTAGTGTCACTGATCCTACTCTATCCAGTTCAAAATCCGATAACAGAGATAATGATTCACTCGTAGTAATCATACGAGGATGCAGGGGATCGAATAAACATCTTTTTGCTATGCAACTTATGCATGGGCTTGGAATGTCTATCTTCGATCACCAGAGAACTGTCGAACAATTAGGTTTTAAAAGAGAGAATTGTAAGGAATTAAGATTCTATTCCATAAATAAGCCAACGCACTTGTTGGAGGACATGTATCTTGATCTTATTATACAACGTTGGATTTCGCATACCAATATTGAGTATAAAGGTCTATCGTTCGGCGATTCTGGAAAATCTTTCGAGGAAGCGAGAGATGAGTTAAACGAGAAGACCAAGGAAGTCTTTGATATTCTGTTCAAGGTTGGAAGTCCCTCTAAGGTTGCCCGTAGAATCTATGATGAGAAATTCTCTGATCATATCACGGATTACCTTGCGAAGAATATAATTGGGTATAATGCCAGAACCAACTCAATCCATTTACGTACAGGAAACGTTAATGATGATTCTGACAATTTCCTTTTCAGAAGAAGGTATGAGAGTGTGAGGCAGTATTTTGACAAGCCTAATGCGGATAAAATAAGGAATCTTTCTGAACAAACCGATAATGACTATTATGGGTTTAAGAGTGAATTTCTCAATGCTTCATTTAATCCTCATAATTCGAGCTCAGATTCTTCTCTTGATTCCATTATGGAAAATGGTTCAACCATAAGGAAAGCTGATTCAGCTCGTTCCAGTTTTTTCTCCATACTTAATGACATTGAAGAGGATGTTGATAAGGAGAACTTGAATGAAGAAGTAAATGGGAATAAAGATAAATCCCTGAAGCCGGATAACCCATTTCCTTGTGAAGTGGTTGTTATTGACGGGTTTTCTCATATTTCAGAAAAAGATCTACAATCCCTGCCCTATCCTCATCTAATCGCATGTCTGAGAAAACTGGCAAGAATTTCAATTCTTGTGTTTGAGGATACTCAGATTACGATGCCTGACGGTGATATAGAAATTGAAATCAGAGCTACATCTGATGAAGTGGAGGAATATGCTTATAATGAAATTAGAATATCCAAGTGCGTGAATCAGGTAACTGCAAATGGATGGCATCTTTATACACGTCAGGAATCACAAATTCAGATATATCCCAGTATTCTTCTACGTCTCTTCAAACGTTCCTATATAAATAACCAGATGCATGATTTGGGACGCTCTATCCTGGATGATAGCTATGAGATGTTCCTTGATAATATGCCAGTCAAAGAGAGTAATCTAAGACGTGCCATTAACAATATGCAGGAGTTCTGTAATAAAGAGGGTGAACGATTCTCCAATCAAATGGAAAATCTTATTTCTTCCGCCTTTCTTTCTGAACAACAATGGAAAGATGATGAGAAGAAGGATGTTCTTGATAAGATACTGCAAGGTAAATGGCAACAGGAGAATCTCAAGTCAAAATTGGAGAATCAAAGACTTCATAATCATTGCCCAATAACAACTATTGTGGGAAATCCCAATTCGCACAAAAGAGAGCTTGCCATGTGCCGGATCTTTTCGCATGATGAGGTGAATACTAAGGCCGGACATGTTTTGGTTCTTCTTCTTGACAAGGATCCTGAAGAGATGCGAAAAAAATTCGTGTGTCCTGGCATGTATGAAAGATATTCCGGGGAAGAACCGAATTTTAAGGATGATACCATCAAAGAGAAAAAGAATCAATGCTCTTATTGTTATAAGCGGATTTCATTCCTCAATGTGAATCCGGGATGCATTACTCCCGAAGAGTTTCTATCAATGTTGAATGATCAGATTGAGGTATATCTGGGACAGTATAAAAAGAATTCTCCGATGAGACCCCTTCAGATTTTGCTGGATGACTATCATCGTATAGACTTTAACTTCCCCTTTCTAAGTGCCTCCAATCTATTTACCAGCGCATTGATTTCTCTTTGCCAGGTTCATAACGTTGGGTTGACAATACTATGTGACAAGAGCAGTAAACGAGTAAGGGAAGTCTGCACTCTGTCTGATTACGTCCTTAGTGTTGAACGTAACGAGGGAGACGTTCCTAACAAAATCACTGTTTATACTGAAAAGACAGGTGATGAGATTCATGCAAGTTCTATTCTCCGTTTCCGGCTTGACAACATAAAACATCTCATGAAATGTAATAAACGTAAGGACTCTCGTCACCATGGATTGGAACTAGATAAATCGAAAATTAATGATTTGGATGAAGTTGGTTCAGTTAAAGAATATTGGAGAGCTACAACAAATACGGTAAATACAAAACGAGCTCTTAAAGAAAGTGTGGTTGCTGGCAATCAGAAAGGAGTTGAAGATGTTATAGATAATGATTCAGCAAATAATGTAAGTGAACAAAATAAAGGGGTAGCACCCGAGTAAAAACGTTCTATCTGGTATGTATTTGCCTCGGTGATTAATTAATCACTGAGACAAATACAATGAATATTATAGAAACGAATTGAAAGAAAGATCCAATACTTCTATAATATTGCCAAAAATTATTTGATACTTAAATAATATAAAGTACCTTATATATTCCTTATTTTTCAACTCCCCTCATCCTTATCAGCCAACAAAACTCTTCAAAATGTGCTTGCGAATGTCAAATCGTGTATGTATCCAAATTGGAGATACGATATCACTTTTGACAATAGGGAAGTAATATTTCACAATCCATATCAGTTTTATACTGATAAATCTATTATATTCCTTCCTTATGTCAAGGACAATTCTATAAAGTTTTTGAATCCTCTCATGGTCAGATAGCTATCATTCCACCGAGTTTGACATGCTCCAACCTCTCCAGCTTAATAAAAAGTCTCTTATAATCCGATATTAAATTGATTTATGATGCCATATTCCCCCAAATTGGTCCCTCGTGATATGTCTGAATTCAGACCCAGAAATTAGGATATATGGTGCCTGAAGCTGATTTATGGTGATTTAAGGAGGCAATCAGGGTCTTTGGTTTGCCCAATCCAAAAATATTGATTAACTTTGTAAGATTAATATACATATACAAAAATGATATGGAAACGCATAGGCATATGGTTTCTAGTTAATGCAATTTTGCCAATGCTAGTTCCCGCTTTCTTTTTAGCTGTAATACAATGGCTAAAGGATGGCTCATTCCCTTTTTTCTCTTTGATAGTGGATCTCATAAAAGAGGGGTTTTACGTTTTTTCTGCATTAACGCTTATATTTAGCTTGTATGAAGACTATGGATTATTAAAGAAATGCGTGTCACCCTTGCTTCAGACTTGGGTTGTGTGTACGGCCATCGCTACATCAATTATGTTTTATTTAATGAGACAGGGTACTACTACTGACTATATGGAGAATAACCTTTTCCAATTTTTTGTGATTTGGATAGTTACAGTGACGTTGGCCGTAATAATAAAATATCGAATACTTAAAAAAAGGAGCATGCTATGAATATAATACTCTCAGATATAATGACTGTTTTTTCAGTTATAAGTCTTATTATTACAATAGGTATTCTATGGAATACTGTTGCTAAGACTCGTGAGATGAAAAATACATCTAAACAACTAGAACTTGAAAAAAATCAAAGTACAAGTGAATATGATGAAATACTCCAAGTAACTCATAAACTTGAATCAGAGAGAGAAAAGAATAAAGGAGAACATTTTGATGAATCTGTTTATCTGCAAAGAGCCAATATGATTCGTGAAAATTCTAGATTCTTTTCATGGATTAAGTAATTATAGGAATATCAATGGACTCTACTACGTCAAAGATTAATCCAGAAGATTCTGTAATAAGAAATCGATATGAGACTCTTAAAAGCCTTTATGTCAATGAATTTTCTGTGGGATTAGGAGATGAATATTCTTCTAACTTATTTTTGTGTAAAGAGTTGCTCCATTGTGCTGTAAATGCTTATTTTGATGATATATATAAGTATAAAGCATACGCTGGTTCTGAATATGCGAATAGGTATAAACAAGCTGCCTATACAATGATATGGGTTTCTCGCTTTAAACCTATACAAATAAAAGAAGGGGCAAAATTAGATACTACTTATCTTACAATCAATGAAGCATTTGCCATATTTGCTGGATTAATGTTTTTGCAGCCATCTATTGTGGATCAAATGACCAAATCATTCTATGATCATCTTGTCTATACGCTTACATATCGGGATATAAGTGGGCGTTTATTAGCCACAATACTCTATCTTATGGAAAAAGCTTCCCTTGGAGGAGAGAAATTTTGATGATTAGAATATATGTATTCTCATCATATATGTTACAGATGATTTTCCAGTTTTAGTCTTCCATATTCATAATACGAAAGTGCAAAGTTAGTACAAACTTCGAGAATTTGTTAGTTACATCGATAGTCCATTAACAACTAATTGGGAGGATATTTATTCCAAATTGGAAAGTAAGATTAAAATTAGTAAGGAGAAATTTGAATCTGAACAGAAGAATAAAACCAACAAGTTGACGTCGGACTAATGACTCACTATCCCCCTTCCGGCCTCCCTTTGGTGGAGCGGTAGTCATCTTTGGGGATGTCGTCGGCCTGGGGCTCTTTCAATTCCCCTTGAGCAGGAAGGCGGAAAGAGATGAGCTTGATCTTCTTCCCACGCGAGAGCCATTGCTGCTCGTAATAGGTTTTTATTGAGGAAACAGGATCGGCAAGACCGGAACCATAAAGGTCATCGGTGTTCATCAAGACTTCAAATCCGTTCAGCTCAACCAGCCTTCGCGTATATTCATAAAGAAAAGGAGAATCTGTCTTGAGATTGATTATGCCGTCCGGTTTAAGCATGCGTCGGTATAACTCAAGAAATCGCGTCGATGTGAGTCGCTTGCGGACTTTCTGCATCTGAGGATCGGGGAAGGTGATCCAGAGAGCTTCCACTTCTCCTTCATCAAAGAAAGAACAGATATTCTCAATTTCAGTGCGAAGGAAACCTGCGTTGGCAATGCCATTCTCCTCCACCTCTTTTGCTCCGCTCCACATCCGCGCACCCTTTATATCCACCCCTACATAATTGTGCGAAGGATCACTCTTTGCGAGTCCTACGGTATATTCCCCTTTTCCACATCCTAACTCAACTACAATCGGGAGCGGTGACTTGAAAAAGTCTGCGTTCCAGCTACCCTTAAAAGGGAAACCGTTTTTCAGGAGTTCTTCACGCGGATATTCCAAGGCACACGAAAAGCCTTTCATGTCGGCAAACTTCTTGAGTTTGTTCTTTCCCATTATATGAAATTTGTTTTATTTCAATTTTACAACTTTTATTCCCTTTCCGGCTCTAACCCGCACTATTACAATATCAGTATCAGCAGGATATGCGATCTCCGCTGAACAAGCCTCCGGATTCACAGCAGAGAGCAACATCCCATCAAGTGAAAATAGGGCAATGTCGGAGATGGTGTCAGACGAGGCTACAGAAATCATATCCCCATTATGGAGAATTTCTATATCGGATGTCACCGCCGTCTCGATAATTCCTGACTCCTCATCAGTGATTCGGAAATCACGCCACACGGGTGCCTGACGCCATTTATCCACCTCCCCTCGCTTAACATAAAGAGATATTTCTGACACGTTATTTCCTGCGAAAGCGGTTTCGGCGGCCTCCGGTATCTCATCGCATGTTGCCGCTACAATTTTTTTCAGGTTTGGCATAGCGTGGAATGCGTAAGGGCCTATATGTTTCATATCCTTGCTTAGGCCGATAAGCGATGCTTTCGAATTGGAATAGGCCCCTTCTCCAACTTCCTCTCCCTTTACATTAAGGAAGTCAACGGAAGCTCCTCCGGCAAAAGCCAATGGAGGTGTATTCCCGGGATGACGCATGACGGAATCAAGACTCGTCACGCCATAAAAAGCTCCCTCCCCTAACTTACAATCGTAGGCAAAACCGATTTCCGTGAGATCTGAAGCGCGGGCAAAGGCATAATCCTCAATCTCCTTTACCCATGGCAAATCAATCTTCCTCACACCGCATTTTTCAAGAGCATGTTTTCCTACCCTCTCAACCTCAGAAGCTATAGAAAGGTCGCGAAGCGACTTGCACCCATAGAATGTGTAAGCCGGAATAGACTTAAATGAAGATTTCAAGAAAACTGCTTTCTTAAGCTCAGAGCAATCTTTAAAAGCTCCTTCCCCAATCTCCCTTACTCCGGCAACATCTATCTCTGTCAGTGGAGTTGAACTGAAAGCGCCCTTGCCGATAACAGTCACTGCCGAAGGGAGACGCAAAGTCTTTACGCCGGTGCCCATAAGCATATATGCAGGTATTTCACCGTCAGAGAAAACCGTCTGGCCAAACCAGTCGCCCTTATGCTGTTCGCATCCCTTTATCTCCAGACCGGAGAGATCAAGCGAGCTGACAGAAAGAGGCAAATATCGCAAGGCCGTAAGATCGGCCGACGTGGCTGCACCTTTTAAAACGAGCACACCGTCAGCAGACTCTTGAATGGAAGGCATAATTTCAGGCAAGCGTCCGGGAGTTAGGACAACCTCCATAGCAGATGCGCTTATGGCCGCGACTATATATGAAATAAAAAACAGTATCTTTTTCATCAGTTCACTACAAGAATTTTTGTGGCGGCAGAGAATCCGGAGCTTTCCGGACCGCCTGATGCCAGCACATAATACACTCCGCTCCTTACTCGCTTATTGTTAAGATTCGTGACATCCCAGCGGATGGTGCCATCGTCTGCAAAGCCAAGTTCCTTGACAAGGTTACCTGCACTGTCTGTAATCTTGACCAGTGAACCCTCCTCAAGCCCCTCTATGTTGACATAGCCGTAATAATCGGGCCTTACCGGATTAGGATAGGCCACCGCTTTATCATCGCCATCACTTTCAACCGATGCTTCGGAAAGGAGCAATTCTGCCAGCCCGGAATCTGTGGATATCATCATAGAGTTGTTGCCCGGATTATAGCATATTCCATAAACCTGATCACTCGGGAGATCGGAGTTTTCTGTGGTGTAGGTCTTCAGGATCTGTGTCCCATTCGGTGAAGTGCAAGTGAGGCCGCCCCCATTGGTTGCAAACCATTTTCTTCCCTGCCCATCAGCGGTGATCATATTTATGCAGGAACCGTCAAGAAGATAGTCGGCGAATGAGGTTCCGTCGTTACGGGGCACTTTCACCCTGTTTATCCTTGTGTCGCCGCTGTCGTTCAATGCGGATGGATTGAAAAAGAACACTCCCGCGTCGGTGCCCACCCACACATTGCCTGTGGATTGATCCTCGTAAAAGGTGCGATATGCGTTGCAATCAAACTTATTGCCATCCTGATCATATATATTCTTTGTAAACGTATATTCCCTATCATCTCTCCGGTTATCGATGGTGCCTTTATGATCAATAACCTTCAGAGTCTTGCCTGCATAAACCGTTATGATGATCACGTTCTTATTGGCTTGGTTATGCATTGCAAGCAGGCAAGAGGCACCGGAACCGGCAATGTTGGAAAGCTCCCATTTTTTCAAAGGACGGTAATTAGCCTCCGAAGTGGTTGCTTTCCTGTCTTCCGGACTCCAATACCAAATCTCCTCCGACGACTTATCTACATTAAAGAATGGAAGCCACAGATATCCATAGCTGTCAAATACAGGCATTCCAAAAGGAACAAAGTTTGATACTCCTGCAAGGGAGGGGGGAGCAGTAATCCCTATATACCCTTCCTTCCCGGCTGCCTCATCGGTCACCAATCCAAGACGCAGCGAACGAGAAGGGTCTGCGAGGTTAAGCCGCAAGATCCCGTCAAGAATCGAACCGCAATACACCATATCCTTATCCAAAGGGTCAATGGCAAGCCCGGTGGGATTATTCATCCTGAAGACATCAAGTTTCTCAGGAGCCAGCGCCGTAATCGAATAGGGAGTCCATGATGCACCTTTCAAACCTGATATGTAATCGGAAGAGAAGTTTACATTATTAGTGAAATTAAAATCGAATCCATGATTGCGCACAAGCATTCCGTAAGTGTCGCTATAGGCCATCCCGGTCGATTTATAACAGTTAGCTGCATTGGGGAGGATTTCTTCTCCTGTCAGTTTCCATGAAGAGCTATCAGCTGCCCCTTCTATCTGCTTAAGACCTTTCAAGCCTAAATTGACCCAGAATTTCCGGCCATCATAACCGATGATCTTATTATCTCTGGACTCATCCGGCTTGCTGTAATGAGTCATGCGTCCTTCACGGTCAAAAATCCACATGTCGGCATAGCCGCTTATCAGCATGCCATCCTTAGCCGGCTCCATTCCCATAATATAGGTGGTTAAAAGGGTTTTAACCTCTTCCGACTCATCACCCTTTTCGATGTACAGCACACGAGCATCCCAGCCGGAATCACTGTGTACATACATCCTGTTGCCGACAACGAGAAGCCTTGAAACCGGTCCCACTCCATTCACCTTCTCCAGTTCAGAAGAGCCACGAGGCGCGAGGCGATACAATCCGGCCCCGGTACCCACATAGATTTTGTCACCGAATGCCACAGCAACGTCTATATTCGTATCGAGGATTCGGGAGGTAGCTATCTCCCCTTTCTCATCATTCACCGTCACATATCCGAACCCGGTGGCAAGATAAGCCTCATTGCCTCCGGGGAGAAATGTCACGGAATTGATTCTCTTGGAGTAGGAGGAGTCAGCAACTTTCAGTCCCGGGATATTGACCACCTTTCCGTTATCATATATGAGATCGATATCTCCGTTATCATAGCAGACCATCAGGTATGACTTCTCATAATTATATTCGGCCGTAACCACCACAGGAGCCGACAGCTTGTTTTGTGCATTCAGCCATTCCAGTTCCTGCTCTTTCTTGTCATAACAGAAAATGGAATTGGTATGCATTGCATAATCGGAAGCCCAGCTCATATAGGGCTGGTTCCCGCTCAGCAGGTATGTATAGTTCGGAGTGTCTATTATCCTTTCGAGATAATTGGAATATGTGGGATGAAGCCGCCACTGGTCGGCACGCGCCGGAAGCAGAAACGAAATGAGAATCCCCAATATAATAAAAATCTTGTTTTTCATCTATCCTATCCTTATTTTGAAAGAAACTCTGCAAGCTTGCTCATTGCTCTCCCCCTGTGAGATATAGCATTCTTCTCTTCAGAGCTCATCTCTGCAAACCGTTTGCCGGATTCATCAGCCACAAAAACGGGATCATAGCCGAATCCATTTTCTCCCGCAGGAGTTTCAGCGATAGTGCCGTCAACGCGCCCTTCGAAGAGATATTCGCTGCCATCCATTATCAAGGCCACGGCCGTAGAGAAATGAGCCTTACGGTCGGCCACGCCATCCAGGTTCTCCAAAAGTTTCTCCATATTGGCTTCCGAATCATGACCGGGGCCGGCGTAACGCGCTGAATGCACACCCGGAGCGCCATCAAGGGCATCGACCATCAGCCCTGTGTCATCGGCAAAGCAATCAAAACCATAACGGTCGTGAATCCAGCGAGCCTTGATCAGTGCATTCCCTTCAAGAGTCGGTGCAGTCTCGGGAATATCATCGTGGCAACCTATATCTGTCAAAGAGAGAATCTCAAATTTTCCGGCCGTAATCTCACGCGCCTCCTCAAGTTTATGCTGATTGTTGGTGGCAAACACCAGTTTCCTTATTTCTTTATTCATCAATCTATAAACGCAGATTATCCTTCGATTATTATAATATCAAAGACGGGTACCGGTATTTATTCATCCGGTACCCGTCTTTGATATCTCTACAATTTACTGAATCAAGCAATTTTTGTTTGAGCCTAATAAGTAAGCATTATATCACCACGTTCACAATCTTTCCGGGCACAACAATCACTTTCTTGGGCGTCTTGCCGGCAAGCCATTTCTCTGCCGCTGCATCGGCAAGCGCGAGTTTCTCTACCTCATCTTTGGGCGCCCCGGAAGGAGCCTCTATGAAGAAGCGGGTCTTTCCATTGAAGCTTACAGGATATTTCACCGTATCCTCCACAAGTGCCTTAGGATCATAAACAGGCCAAGCGGCATCAGCCACGCTTCCTGTCTCGCCCAGCCTGTGCCAGAACTCCTCTGCAATATGAGGAGCAAAGGGTGCAATAAGACGTGTTATAACCTCCATAGCCTCACGGTTGGTTGATTTTAATGAGGTCAGTTCATTCACGGCGATCATAAAGGCAGCAACCGATGTATTGAATGAGAAATTCTCGATATCCTCCGTGATCTTCTTTATTAGCTTATGCACAGCTTTCCTCTCCTCTTTTGTCATCTCCTTGGCAGGTTCTTTTTCAGCCTTCTCAAAGAGACCCCAAAGCTTCTTCAAGAAACGGTTCACGCCGTCAATGCCATTGGTATCCCACGGTTTAGACTGCTCTACAGGCCCGAGGAACATTTCGTAGAGACGGAGCGTATCAGCGCCATACTTCTCTACGATATCGTCAGGATTCACCACATTGAACATCGATTTCGACATCTTCTCCACAGCATAGCCGCACACATATTTGCCATCTTCAAGGATAAATTCAGCATCGGCATAGTCGGGACGCCATTTGCGGAAAGCCTCGGTGTCGAGGATATCGTTGCTGACGATATTCACGTCAACACGGATAGGCGTGGTGTCATATTCCTTACGCAGGCCGTGGCTCACGAATGTATTCGTATTCTTTATGCGATACACAAAATTGGTGCGGCCCTGAATCATACCTTGGTTCACCAGTTTCTTGAATGGCTCCTCCTCACATACAATGCCGAGGTCGTAAAGAAACTTATTCCAGAAACGTGAATAGATAAGGTGACCGGTGGCGTGCTCGGCACCGCCTACATAAAGATCCACATTGCGCCAGTATTCATCGGCCTCTTTGCTGACCAGCTCCTTATCATTATGAGGATCCATATAACGCAGATAATAGGCTGACGAACCGGCAAATCCGGGCATTGTGCAAACCTCAATCGGATAACCTTCAGGTGTTACCCAGTTCTCGGCCCTTCCCAACGGAGGCTGACCATCTTCGGTGGGAAGATAGCTCGATACAGGGGGAAGGAGAAGCGGAAGCGCGCTCTCATCCATAAGATAGGCAACGCCATCCTTATAATAAACCGGGAAAGGCTCGCCCCAGTAACGCTGGCGAGAGAAGATTGCATCGCGCAGACGGTAGTTGGTCTTTACTTTGCCGAGTCCCTCCTCTTCAATAAACTTCTTGGTCTTGGCAATCGCGTCTTTCACTTCAAGACCGTTAAGGTCGAGCTTCGGGCCGCAGGAATTGATCATCTTCCCCTCCTTGGCATCGAAACTCTCCTCCGAAACATCGGCTCCTTCGATAAGGGGAACGATCGGGAGGTCGAAATGACGTGCAAAAGCATAGTCGCGCGAGTCATGAGCCGGAACAGCCATGATGGCTCCTGTTCCATAACCGGCAAGCACATAGTCGCTAACCCAGATTGGGATCTCTTTTCCGGTAAGGGGATTCACGGCATAACTTCCGGTAAACACTCCTGAAACCTTCTTCTCTATCTGGCGTTCGCGCTCTGTCTTATGCTTCACCTCCTCAAGATAAGCTTTCACTGCTTCGCTCTGCTCGGGAGTTGTGAGCATCTCAACATATTTTGATTCAGGGGCAAGCACCATGAAGGTTACACCGAAGATTGTATCGGCACGGGTGGTGAAGATTTCCAGTTCAACATCTTTACCGGCCACAGGGAAGCGCATCTCGGCTCCCTCAGAACGGCCTATCCAGTTTCTTTGAGTCTCCTTCAATGAATCGCTCCACTCAACTTTTGCCAGGTCGTCGAGCAAGCGCGGAGCGTAAGCCGAAACACGGAGACACCACTGGTTCATAAGTTTCTGCTCCACCGGATAACCGCCACGCACACTCAGACCTTCGCTCACCTCATCGTTGGCAAGCACCGTGCCAAGCTGGGGACACCAATTAACCATTGTCTCACCCTGGTAAGCTATGCGGTAGTTCATCAGGCGCTCGCGTTTCTCCTTCTCGGAAAGGTTGTTCCATTCCTCAGCGGTGAAATGCAATTCCTTGCCGCAAGCCGGATTAATCCCTACGCTCCCCTGCTCTTCAAAATGCTTGATGAGCTTAGATATAGGCTGCGCCTTTTTCAAGTCGCGATCGTAATAGGAATTGAACATCTGCATGAACGCCCACTGAGTCCATTTATAATATTTCGGATCGCAAGTGCGCACCTCCCGGCTCCAGTCGAACGAGAAACCGATCTTGTCAAGCTGAGAACGATAGCGGGCAATATTCTCTTCTGTTGTCTTTTCCGGATGCTGGCCGGTCTGTATGGCATATTGCTCAGCCGGCAAACCGTATGCATCATAACCCATGGGATGAAGTACATTGAATCCCTGCTGACGTTTGAATCGGGAATATATGTCGCTGGCAATATATCCTAAAGGATGGCCCACATGAAGCCCTGCCCCTGAAGGATAAGGGAACATATCGAGCACATAGAATTTCTTGCGATCTTTATCTTCATGAGTCTTATACACCTCATTTTCGCGCCAGAACTCCTGCCAGCGCTTCTCTATTTCTTTATGGTTATAGTCCATGCTATGATGCTTTTTCTTTATTGTCTCCAAATTCAGTTCCGAAACCGCCGGTTCGGAACTGACGGTTTCGGAACTGCAAAGATAACAAATTTTATCGTTATATGCTATTATTGAACTTTATTCGCTAATAAACTGAATGTCATCCGTGCGAGGATGCACAAACTCGAATTCAAGGGTGCGCGCCAACCCTTCATCAAGAGTGAACGGAGCTCTGAATCCGCAATTGTGAGCCTTTGTGGCATCAAACTCCGTGGTGGCGCAAAATTTCCTTACCCTCACCGATGAAACCGCCAGCTTCTTGCCTGAGAGCTTCGCCAGGAGGTCGAAGCCATAGCCCCCAAGCATACCGAGCCAGAATGGAAAATGAGTTGCCGGAATATGCTTGTTAAGCACTTTGGACACGTGGCTCACAAGCTGATTCATATTGATATCAGGCTTGTCAACATAATTGAACACGTTATAACCTTCGGTTACATTATCAATGAGATACTTCACGAAAGCCACGACATTCCCCACGTATGCCATCGATTTCTTGTTCTCACCTTTCCCAACCATCAGGAACTTGCCTGATGATATCTGCTTAAGCAAATTATACACATTCCCCCTGTTTCTCTCCCCGAATATTACCGTGGGGCGAACGATATCGATGTTCCAGTCGGGATGAGACTTATACCATTCTTGCAGAACCTGCTCCGCCTTCCATTTTGATTTTCCATAATGATTGAAAGGGTCAGCCGGATGATTCTCGTCTGGATTTTTCTTGTCAAGTCCATAAACCGCAACAGACGAGAAGAAGATGATGCGCTTCACCCCGTTCTTCTCCATTGCCCTTAATGTGACTTCCATCCCGCCGACATTAGTATCGTAATATAACGATACCGGCGTGACATCATCCCTGTGCTGCGCCGCAAGCAACACCACAAGATCAGAGCCTTTGAGCGCGCGATCCACATCATCAAAATTACGCACATCCCCTATCACTGTAACATCATTGAAGAAATGACTTGGAAGGAGATCCACGTTCTTACATTCATATTTTTCCGACTCTTCTCGCAGAAGATCCAGCAAACGCGTACCAACAAATCCGCTGGCTCCTATCATCACGATTTTCATACTAATTCATAATTACTTATTCTCCTGAATGAGTAGGTGACACAACCCTAATTGTTATCTCCAAAGATAACGTCAAGCCACCCACTCAGAGAATATTTTGCATAAATCTCTTCTGGAACGGGGTCATAGTCTGACTCAATAAATTCAGAAGATACTTGTGGCGTCTCGCTTTCAATAATATGGATATTGTTCGGATTATAGAAGTCATAATTCTCAATATCCCGGTTGGTAGTAATCAATTTTCTGCGGGCTCCTAAAGCTTCAATGCATCGAAGCGTGAGACCCGTCTGCTTAGGATGACAGACATCAATCACTATCTTTGATCTTTTATAAAGTTCGAGGAGATCATTTCGGCTTACCGACTCATAATTTACCTCATCTTTCCTTATGGACCGCGCCTCTTTATGCTGCAGATAATACTTATAAAACATCAGCTTCCCCTGAAAAAAGAAATAGGTGTAACATCTCTTGCCAAGGTTTTCAAACTGTTTCCTGACTGCCTTAATTATGCGGTAACGGTCGCTATGGGCCGTGCCCACAAAAAAGAGGTCATAGTCATACCTGCCTCCGCTCTCCTTTATCGAGGCATATTCATCATAATAAAACAATGGAAGGAATGACAGGCTAAGATTCTTGCAATCTTGTCTGTCAAAGGAAAATTTCGAATCAAATAATCCTAAAAGATTAAGTGCATTATTATTGTTGGCAATTGAATCCCATTGATACACAATTGATTTTGCTTCGGGATGTGCGGAGAGGAGCGCAGCCAAGTTATTATAGGAAAAAGATTCCCCCTTTATAAAGAATATATAATCGAATTTATTTTGCGAAGTGCGTGCGATTATATCCTTATGGTAACGGTTGATATAATATCCTATGAGGTTACGGTTAATCCTTATGGCCGCTTTTACAAGGAAAGAATTAGCCGGTCGCTCATCAAAATATATCACTTCAGCTCCTCTTTTTTCAAGAGAATCTATGATTGCCTCCTGAATTCCGAAAAGCTGTGCTGCAATAAATAAGATCTTCTTCCCTTTAAGGTCGCTCATTTGTATAGCCCTTTCTCCTTCATTTCCTCGATAGACTGCTCATACGCGTCAGCGTGAACCGGCTGCGTGTCAACCCATTCGCAGAATTTCCCTATGCCGGCATCAAAACTCCATTTTGGCGTATAGCCCAATATTCGCCTCGCCTTAGATATGTCAGCATAATTATGCCGTATATCTCCTATGCGATAATTTCCGGAGACAGTGACAGGGACTTCTATACCATAATGCTTTATTAATGTGCGCGCGACAGTCATAACGTCGGTGGTCAGCCCTGTGCCTATGTTGAAGGCCTGCCCGCTCACTCCCGGCACAGTCAGCGCGAGCACGTTGGCATCAACTATATCATCGATATAGACAAAATCTCTTGACTCTTTCCCATCCTCGAAAATATTGAGGCCATTCCCATTCTTGATTCTGGTTGAGAAAATTGAGAGAATGCCTGTGTAAGGATTGCTCAGCGACTGTCCGGGGCCATAGACATTCTGATACCGCAACGAAACGGATTCTATTCCTATCCCTTTGCATACCAGATGAACAAGCTCGCCTTGCACCTGTTTCGTTATGCCATAAACCGAGCCGGGATGGATTTTAGACTCTTCAGTTGTGCCGACAAGTTCCAAAGAACAGGAACAGCCGGGATATTTCACCTCGAAATCACCTTGCTTCATTGTTTCCTCAGCGCGTGATTCGGGATAGACATATTCTCCAAGCTCACTGCTCCAGTAACGCCCCTCACCGTATATGGCCCTCGATTCGGCAACCACAACCCTTTTCACATTATTGGCTTCATTGGTGAGCAGGTCAAGAAGGATAGCAGTGCCGCCAATATTGACATTGACATATTTCTCAATCTCATACATCGACTGTCCGGTGCCTGTTTCCGCCGCCAGATGGAGCACTGCATCAACACCTTTCAGAGCCCGGCGCCAATCATCGCTTGAAGTGACGCTGCCCCTGATGAATTCAACCTTCCCTTTTATGCTCTGATAGAGAGGAGATGTATGCTCCGGATCTTCACCGTGAATCTGGGATGTGAGACAGTCTAAAACCACCACTTCATATCCAAGTGACAGCAGTTTAAGAGCTGTTCGCGATCCTATGAATCCGGCTCCACCGGTGATCAATATCTTAGCCATATCAAATATCTTTGGAGATTCTCTCCCACCTCTTTGAAATGTTATTATATTTTTTTATAACCCTTGCCGGCGACCCCACTGCTATGCATCCGGAAGGAATATCCCGGTTCACAACGCTGTGGGCGCCGATCACGGCCCCCTCCCCTATCTTCACGCCGGGGAGAATCATTACACCCTCCCCTATCCATGCCCGGCTCCCTATCTCAACCGGGGCTGTGAAATATTCTCTTTCTATCGGACGCTCTTCAGGTGAAGAATCTTTCCCTGTCCCTTTATACACCCCATGGCTATTATCTGAGATATAGACATGGGAGGCCATCAAAACATCGTCTCCTATCACTATCGACTGCAATGCGCAGATATGAACATAGTCATTCAACTGCACTCGGCTGCCGAATTTCAACACAGGAGGATTGCTTCCGCTGAGCCTGAACGCTTCAATCCGGCATCCCACTCCTGTGGTAAGGCTCTTTCCGAGGTCTATATATTTACGCCCCCTTATATAAATAGGGAAACGTACCAGTCTCGCCCGACGAAACCGAAGCTTGGATTTCAGAAGCGAGATGCCAAGCCTCAAGCTCTCAAAGAACCCTCTCTCCCTCACTATCCTGCTTCCCATCTCAGCCTATATGAATTAATCGTTTACCAACGAGCCATAACAGCTTCAGCCGGTAGCTCAGTTGCTTTCCAAAACCGAATGAGCTCTTCCCTGCAGTTGCGGAAGCATTATTTCCGTGCCTGCGGAAGAGAATCCCTTTGAAAGGAATGAACACCACTCTCCCTTTTATATCGGCAAGCGAAGCTATCCAGCCCTCCTGAAACACTGGCAACGGATCCGGATATGGCAACGCATATTTCAGGACCTCCTTCCTGAAGGCCATGCAACACCCAAGATAGCTGTTGCGGTAAAGATTCCTCCAGAATCCGGGGTGCGATCCCCTCATAGAGAAGAAAGATTCCTCCATCACCTGCCCGGAGCCATCAGTCACAATGCAGTCGTGAACCACACAATCTGCTGCGCCCAATGCTCTGACACATTCTTCAACTTTCCCGGGCAGCCACACATCATCCTGATCCGACAAGAAGATATAATCTCCGGAGGCATGGCTGACGGCATTTTCAAAATTGCTGTTCACACCATGGTTCCCTTCATTGGAGAAAAGCTTTATCCGCGAATCAGAGTATGAAGAGAGAATCTCCTTTGTAGCATCTGTCGAGCCGTCATCCGACACAATGAGTTCATCCTCTTCTCTTAGTTGAGCGAGGATAGAATCAATTTGTTCCCGAAGATATCTTTCTCCGTTATATGTCGCCAAACAGACCGAGACCATCTATTTATTCACACTTTCCGGGGTTCTTCAAAAACTCTACAAAAATAAATAAAATTTTTCAATTTTCATACACAACCCTATCGAACAACCATCTTTAGGATATATCTTTTTGCAGAGTCTGCCACTTATTTACATAACTGAAATTTCTTTCATTTATTTTACAATCTGCCCCGCGGGTCATCCGCACAACGGAATAGGAGATAGTCTTTGATTAATATTTTAATGGGCCAGAAACTCTTCGAGGAAACAGATAGAGAGACTGATCTCTTCAGGATCACAGCGAAAATGGAAAGCTTTCCTTTCAAATTTTCAGACTCAAAACCCTTTAACGATCTGCAAAAAAGACGGTATCTTTTTTTCTGCGTCTCTCCGCTGTCGGTCACTGCGCTAAACGATTGTGTGCTCTCTTCATCGGTCGCAAAAGCATAGGGCACAATCCGACCGAGACGCTCTATAAACTGAAAATCCGAGAAATCAAGAAAAACCTTGTCGCTATATCCACCGCATTCTATAAAATCATCGGTTCTCACCATCAAGCCGCTGTTGATCACTGCGCTATCCAGAAGTGTTATACGGCCTGACAAAGGCGTTGTAGCGGGTCGCGTAAAATAGCTGTTTTTTGGTAATGGAGAAATATACCTTCCGTCAGGTATTCTCACCCTGGGGAGAAACACTCTCACATCCGGATACTGTTTCGGAAAGTTCTCATATCTTTTAGCAGCTCCCTCGGCATATAGCGTATCCTGATCGGTGATTACAATCCATTCAAATCCATTCTCCGCGGCATATCTTGCCGCCGAATTATATGCTGAACTTAAACCGGGATTGGACGGCTCTCTTCTATATACCCAATTCTCAGGAATTTCTATGTGGGGAGTATCAGTTTCAGGCGAATTGTCTTGTATGTAAACAGCCGCGCGGTCGTGCAAGAGAGTTTTATAGGCATTCGTTTCATGGAGACGCTGCCGGTAAAGCACTGTCACGTAGAGCACCTTCTCTGTCCCTTGATCTTGACAACCCATTTTTAATTCATTTTAAGTTTGCATATATTCTGAACCTCTCCGTTTCTAACGGATTCTTAGTGAGCCTTCCATATCTTACGGAACAGCTCTTCTCGCACAGGCACCTTTTCCGGATTGAAGATGGAAACGTATGGAAAGCATCGATCCTCATACAAGGTATAATAATAATATGCCTGAGTCATAAGCACAAATATGAATGCGAAGATTCTCATGCGCACTCCAATACTTCTGGTGCATACATAATTTGCTATTGCTACATTGAGGAACATAACCGTATAATCAGAAAAACGGCTGAAAATTATAGGCAATGCAAATGCTCCGCAGCTGAACACCACTTGCAGAAGAAGAGGCATCCTGAATTTGCAATCAAGTTTGGAGTATCTGTATATTCCGAGTATGAATAGTGACGCAATTCCATTCCTTATGAATTCCATTATACGGAAATTCATATTCAGGTTAACTGAATCCTTTACATAGTAGGAAATTTTGCTTGTCACCGCACCCAGCAACATTAATTTATTTAGCTGCTCAACAAGAGGAGTGATGAAAAGCATTCCCACGCATATCCCTATAAACCACCAATTTACTTTCAAGTTCCTTACAAAGGGGAAAAAGAGGGTTAGGATAGCTGAATAATGGATGGTGATTGCCACTGCGCAATATGCCGCATAGACAAGCCATTTTTTCTCTTCAAAATATTTATATCCTACAAGGAAAATGCCGACAGCCGCACTTTCACGCATCACCTCCGTGCCGAAAAATAGCCATTGAAATATCAGGTATAAAAAGATGCCGACAAATACGTTTTTACAGCTTCGGTATAGGAATATGAAGATGCAGGTGTTAGTTATGGTAGCCATTACCATCTGAACAGGCCAGAAGTCGCGCGTAAAGCTCTTGCATAGAGAATTGATAAAGAAATATAATGGCTCATAGATCATTTCGAATCCTTTCTTGGAGGATAGTTCATCAAGAGGCGGAATTTTCTCGAATTGATCCATATATATGAATGTATCGGTGCCAACCCGGTATCGCAGTCCCATTATGAGAATGACATAAACCAATATGACACCCATCCACACCTTAACAGGCGCTTCCGACTTAATGCGCGATTTGAAAAAGATTCCTATTAGCGTCAAGATTACCGGCCCTAAATATTCCATATCAATTCTTTTTTCTAATTCTTTATCGGCTTAATTCTCTAATCAGCTTTATCTAAGCCATATCCCCGTGGCCTTTCCATCAATCACCTTGTGAAACTGAATAGCATTTAAGACAAGGCCTGAAAAATTCAATATGCACATTCCCATCAACACCCCGGGAATGCCGAATTCCAGCCCTAATATCCTGCATACGGGATAAAAGAGGAGAGCCACAATGACCGTGTTGATGGTCTGCAGGCGCAGTTTTCCAAGCCCGTTAAGGAAGTTGGAATAGGTCAGGCTTGCTGTCAGGATAGCCGTATATAACGCCATCCAGAAGGAGATAGGAAATCCAATCTCCACATCCTTGCCAACCCATATAGCATACACCCATTCCGACACTGCCGTCATTACACTCAAGATGATAAGAGCCATACAAAGAATCTTACGAATACGCTTCATCGTCTGTTTTATCCAGCCGATCTCCCCCTTTGCAAAAGCATCTGTCGTGGCTGACCACATTGGAGCCACAATTATGGTCATCAGCATTGGCACAAGACTGTAATAACGATAGGCTACGTTATAGGGTGTCACCTGTTCAGGTCCGAAGATATGTGATATCAGCAGATTAGCAAGCGAGAAAAGGAGTATTCCCGACAACTGGAGGATAAAGAACAATATCCCGATATTGAATAGGTCTCCAAGATATTTTTTCCGGAAACACTTCACACTTGGCGAAAGATAAGGGAATATCTTGAAGAAGGTGACCGGATAGGCTAAAAGATATACTGCCAATGGCGACGCACAATAGATGATTGCCACAAGAAGCAAAGACCCGGAAGTTGTCTTGGTAAGGATATATATGACAACCAAAGCTATCAGATGGCCGGCCGTGACAAAGAAATTATTCACTGCCGGAAGCTGAGCGGCCAGATACACATTCCCTACAAACTTGAAAATGAAATTTAGGCAGTAAATAAGGAACGTTAAATATACAATCCTGTCAAGGCTTCCCACTTCTGCAGGATTGGTGCTAAGGATAGAATACCAATCCACAAATGGCTCTGCAATGCTTCCTGCCACGACCATGAATCCCATCAGGATAACGAGCATGAAGAATGTGGTGCTCACATACACCCGTCCTCTCTCTTTATCATCGTGAGCCAAAGCCTCAGTCAGCTTGTTGCGCATTCCATTCCCTAAGCCTATATCGAACGAATCGATCCATACGAGGATTGAATTGAGCGTGAGCCACACTCCATATTCGTATGGCTTGAGATATCCCAAGGTTATAGGAACAAAAAGGAGATAAACCAATCCATCTACCCCTTTTAGTGCCATTGATGCCAAAACATTCTTACGGGCCTTGACAGTGCGGGCATTCCCTTTCAGAAAACCTCTGATATCCATTCTATGCAAATGATTACTCCGATCAATCACTCCAGACCGGGATTCTTGGCTACATTAAGGATATGTTCCAAAGATTGCTTCTTTTTGGGCGATTGCTGAATGGATTCATTAAAGAAACCGAGGCGGTGAAGATCGCTGCCGCACATATCTATCATCCTCTCTTTCAGAAGCCACTCAGCTTTCTTTCGGGCTGTCTCGCCATATCCTCCTACAAGGGAGGCGAAGTTTGTCTGAAAGAGTATCCCTTTCGATTTCAGCTCGCGATAATCGGATTCATCCATATATCGGTAACGCTCCGGATGAGCCAATACGAGATAATAGCCTGCACCCATTGCCTTGCGCAACATTTCATCCATCCCGTATGGAGGATTCATATAGCTTGTCTCAACGAGCAAATGATCACCCTTCTCCCCTATCGGAAGGAAATCACGCGCTTCGAGCCGTTCTTCAAAAAGCGAATCGAGCATATTTTCAGCGGCAAGGCGAAGTTCCACCGGCCCTTTATAGGCGGCCTTGAGTTCTTCGAATCGATTGCGCAGCCCCTCTGTGGTGTTTGGATAATCCTCCATTATGTGAGGAGTTAGCCATACCTTCTTTATCCCGGCTTCCTCATAGCGTTTAAGCACTTCAAGTGAGCTTTCCATCGAACGTATGCCATCATCAACACCCGGCAAGATATGGGAATGCCAATCAGTGAAACCTCTGAACATCCCGGAATCTTCTAATTTACCTACTTTACTGAAAGGCCACATATTTTTCTAATCTGATCTTATTTTATAATTTATCCTTTATTCCCCGCCATAATATCCATAGCTGCCATAACTGCGGCTCCTGCTATGTTCCGAATCAGTGCCGTTAAGGATAATGCTCATATTCTTGAATCTCTTCTCCTTATAGATGGAATCTATCTCAACAATGGCTGTCTTGTTGAGGAGACCGGCACGGATCACGAACAAAGTGCGGTCCACATATTTCTCCAACAGCTGCGTATCAACCACAATATCAACCGGCGGACAATCGATAAATACATAATCATACGCATCCCGGCTCTCTTCAAGCATAGTTCCAATTCGTCCATTGTCGAGAAGTTCAGATGGATTGGGAGGGCGATGACCGATTGGGAGCACAAACACTCCGGGATGCTTCTCAACCTCTTTGACCAGAGACTGCCAATTATCGGTTTCTCCGGTGAGATAGGTGCTGATTCCTTTCGGAGGCATACCAACGAACTGAGAGGTGGAACCATGGCGTAAGTCACCATCAATAATCAGGACACGTTTCCCTTTCAATGCAAATGACGCGGCAAGGTTGAATGCAATGAACGATTTACCGCTCCCGGGGTTAAACGAGGTGAGCATAATCACATTTGTGCGCTGATTTTTTACCATGAAGTCAATGCTGCCCCTGATAATCCTGAATGATTCGCTCACGGCATCCCGGCTACCCTCCTTGACAGCGACAACCACATTTTCAAGCTCCTTACCGCCCTTCCGGATCTTTCCAGCCTTTCCGTCGCGCAATCCTGTGCGCTTTCTGCGCTGAATCATAGGTATTTCTCCGACAAACGGAGTTGACATACGTTCAAGATCTTTTCGGCTCCTGACCTTGTCATCAAGGAAGATAGAGAAATATATCCACAGGGCCGGAACAATAACACCGATTATGAACATCACACCCCATATTAACCCCTTCTTGGGCGAAACAGGTGAGGTGGAGCCCATCGGAGGAGTGAGGATACGCGTATTGTAAGCGGTGAATGTCTGGGTCAGCTCATTCTCCTCCCTTTTCTGAAGAAGGAAAAGGTAGAGCGCTTCCTTCACTTTCTGCTGCCGCTCTACGCTTAACAGATACTTAGCCTGGGTTGGCCCTGAAGAGAGTTGACCCTCAGTAGAGTTCTTGGCTCCTTTCATATTGTTAAGAGAGGTCTGAAGAGCCGACACATGAGCTGAAATACCTTTTACAATTGCGTCGCGCAGCCCTCTCAATTGAGCATCATAATCAAGCACGAGGGGGTTAGTGTCCGATGAGCTTTGAACCAGATTGTTACGGTTGAGCAACAGGTTATTATAGGAAACAATTTGACTTTCAAGCTGATTACTACCTATGCCGGTGTTTACCGGGATGACACTGTTCATATTGTTTGGATTCACCACATAATCCTTCACGAACGAAGACATCGCCATTTCGTTGGTGAGCTTGAGCATCTCATTTGTCAACTTGGCATTCTGCTCCATATTGAGTTTGGCAGCCTCTTTTAGATCGGGCACGAGATGCTCCGATTTATATTTGGATATGTCGCTATCCACCACCCCGAGCTCACTTTCAATTATCTTGAGTCGCTCGTCAATAAAATCTGAGGTTGCCACAGCAATGCGGTTCTTATCGTCCATCCAGTTCTGGTTATACACTTCAAGAACCGTATTTAGAATTGCGTTCGCTCTCTCAACCGAGGTGTCTTTAATCGAAAGCTCAATAACATCTGCATCTGTATCAGCCAAATCAACATGAAGTTTCGCACCATAATATTCCACGGCATCCATCATGCCCATACGACCTATACGGATTATTTCGTTTTCTTTTGACTTCTTTTTCGGTGGCACATATCCGGGATTAGCAGTAAGCACCACGCGACCTATAGGAGTGCGTATGGCCTTGCCATCAGCCTTACCCCTGACTTCTACGTCATATTTATGTTTGCCGCTGTCGTCGTATTTATAGAATTTGAAAAGCCTCACATCACCGTTAGGCATACATTCAGCCCTGAAGCCAGCCCCGTTCTCCTCGCCAATATCGGCAAGCAAAGCTGTGAAGGGAAGGTTATTGCCAAAAAGCGTGGTGCCGTGGAACATTCCCTTCTCCGTATAGCTCATTTCCAAATCGAGCTTTTCAACAACCTCATACATCACGGCAGGAGAGGAAAGGGCAAGTATTTCATTATATACGTTGCTGCGTCCGCCTCCTATTCCAAAAGCTGAAAATGCGCTGGTGATATCGCTCAAAGGATTGCTGCTGTCATCATCCTTGATAAGGATCGACATGCTCCTGCTATATTTCGGTTCTGTGCGGAGAATTAACAACGTTCCGATACCGCAAAAAAACAGCAATGACAGCAGAAACCATTTCCATTTCCGCCCACATTGCTTCACATATTCGCTGAGTGAGAAATCATCTCCTCTGTTTGATTTTGAATAGCTTTTTGATTCTTCCATAATTTTTGCGCCGAGGACAAGATGAAACCCTCCCTTTTACAATTCATTATTTATTTATGAACACGGCAAGCGTCGTCACAACAGATGTCAGCAACGAAGCCACCGATATCCAGAATCCGACGCTGAGCGCATTATTACCGTTCACCGTTGTGGAGCGTTTTTGCATCGGGTTTGGCTCTACATATATCACGTCACCCTGTTGAAGATAATAGGCCGGTGATGATGCGAGCGAGCGAGCATTCGTAAGGTCAACCTTGTATGTGTGAAGCGCACCGTTTTCCTGACGTATCACCTTCACATTCTCCCTCTGGCCGGTTATGTTCAGGTCGCCGGCAAGCGATATGGCTTCGAGAATAGTTAGTTTATCCTTGTTTATATCATAACGCCCTGGGGTCTTGACATCGCCTAATACATCAACCCCGCTGCTGAGGAAATCAACAATCACCGTGGGGTCTTTAACCAGATTCCGTCCCATAAGCTCCCCTTTTATATATCCCGACAACTCCCCACGGGTCATCCCGGCTATATGAAGCATGCCGAGCACAGGAAAATCAATATCCCCCTTTGCATCAACTGTGTAACTCACCACACTTTCCGCATTGGCTCCTGCATTGGCTGTGTAGTTGACCTCTTTGCTTACGGCAGAGCCCCCCATTCCAACGCGCGTTGTATAGACCGGAAGATTGAAAAGGTCGGAAATAGCCGGATCTTTCGACTTCACCACTATCGACAGTTTGTCGCCGGGTTGAACGGTGATCTGCTTGACCGCGGCAAGCTCAACTATTGTATTGGCATCAGTGTCCTGAAAATAGGCAACCTTTTCCGGCACCTTGCAGCCTGTAAGCAGAACTGCAAAAAGGAGGGCGACAACGTATCTATTTATTTTTTTTAAAATCATATTCATTATCCGGTTTTGAATTTTCTTTATATTTTACAACTAATTCACTGAGCCATAAGCTTATGCGCCATCACTGATAAAGCGTCTGCCCGAGCTTCCGCTCCCTGCGCCGTATCGATGCCGTGAGATAAAGATTCAAAACTGTCCATATCACCACATCTGCAAGCACAATCCAGGTGGCTTCTATATAAAGTGATAGCCAGAAATTGAGCACAATCAATATTGCATCCCATAGCAGAATCACAATCAAGGCTTTGCTTTGCGCAAATCCCAAAGCGAGGAGTTTATGATGAATATGGCTTTTGTCAGGAAGGAATGGGTTGCGGCGCTGCCTGATGCGGTGAAGGAACACGCGCACCACATCGAAACATGGTATTATGATCGGGGCGATAGCAAGTATGAATAGGTTGTAATCGCAATTCCCCCATTCCGGCGCGGAGGAGAGGTTTGCCACCCTCAGCGTCAGGAACACGAGGATAAGCCCTATTGTGAGCGAACCGGTGTCGCCCATGAAGATTTTCGTATGTGTTGACGCTTTCCCGAACACATTATAATAGAAGAAGGGTATGAGCGTTCCCAAAGTCGCTCCCGCTATAAGCATCGATATGTAGTCGCCGGCTATGTAGAAAATATAGGCATACCATATAAACGCCATCAGGCTCAGTCCCGAAGCGAGTCCATCAATGCCATCTATGAGATTGATCGCATTGAGCACATATATCACAAGGAAAACCGTCAGTATCCAGCCAACCCAGGGAGCCACTTCCGTGATCCATAGGAACCCATAGAGGTCTTTCGCCCATAGTCCGGATAAGACAATCAGTATGCCTCCTATGGTCTGGAACAGGAACTTGGCCCGATACCTCACTCCCATCAAGTCGTCGGCAATCCCCAACAGGTAGATCATCAGCAATGCCGAGGCAAGGAAAAGGAGCTGAACGCCCTCAGCATCCAGTATGGAAGAGATATGAGCGGGGAAGAAACGCATATTGATGCCTATGCAGAGGCATACCGACACCCCCAAGGAGGGCAAAAAGGAGATACCCCCAAGGCGCGGCACAACACCTTTATGAATTTTCCGCTCGTCAACGGCATCATAAAGATTGCAACGAAATGCTATCAGCAGTATCTTCGGAATGATGATAGCCGCCAAAAGCGTTGACAATATTATAATTATTAGATAATTAATAATCCAAAAGCTCATGACTGTGGGTCAGTTTGCAAGGAGAGTTCAGTTGTACTTGTTGTCAATGCGATTGATTTGCCACAATGACGCTCTGCAAAATTACAATTATTTTCTTTAGGAATCAAATCTCTTCCTCCTCTTTTTACAAAAGAAAACAAAAATATATCTTATTGTAAGCATTTTTTGCAATATTGCAACCCGTTTTACCTGCCGTTCTAATATTATTTGCTAATTTTGCAACGCAAAAACCTCCGCGTCCCCTCGCCGGGACCATCCGGGGCCATCATGATTTTAGGCTCAGGATTTGGAGATAACTTATAAACTATGTCAACCAACACAACCGACAATGCCCGCAAGGTCACCACCCGGCGCCTTGCTGAAATGAAACAACGCGGTGAGAAGATCTCTATGCTCACTGCCTACGACTATTCATCTGCCAAGATTATCGACCAGGCCGGAATCGATGTGATCTTAGTGGGCGATTCCGCATCAAACGTCATGGCCGGTAACGTGACCACCCTGCCAATTACCCTCGACCAGATGATCTATCACGGCAAATCCGTGATGAAGGGAGTCAACCGCGCCTTGGTGGTGGTCGATCTCCCTTTCGGCTCATATCAAGGGAACCCTATGGAGGCCCTCGCCTCAGCCATCAGGATAATGAAGGAGAGCCATGCAGAGGCTGTGAAGATTGAAGGAGGTTCGGAGATACGCGAGTCTGTGGAAAGGATATTGAGTGCCGGAATCCCCGTCATGGGACATTTGGGCCTCACCCCTCAGAGCATAAATAAATTCGGAACATACGCCGTGCGCGCACGCGAAGAGGAGGAGGCACGCAAGCTTATAGCCGACGCCAAGCTTCTCGAAGAACTCGGGTGTTTCGCCGTGGTGCTTGAGAAAATACCTGCCGACCTTGCCAGAAAGGTAGCCGAAGAGCTGACCATTCCTGTCATCGGCATCGGCGCAGGGGGTGGCTGCGACGGCCAGGTGCTTGTGATGCATGATATGTTAGGAATAAATCAAGGTTTCTCTCCGCGGTTCCTGCGCCGGTATGCCGATGTAGCCGGGGTGATGACCGATGCCGTGAGCCGCTATATTGAAGATGTAAAATCCGGCGACTTTCCAAACGAATCCGAATCCTACTGACCCCAAGCCAGATTTAGACAGGAGTAAATTTTGTATAAAGTAGTTAAGACAGGAGAGTAAATTTTTAAAATAATTAAGACAGGAGAGCAAATTTTATATAAAGTAATTAAGACAGGAGTACAGGAGAAACAGGAGCATTGTCAACTCCTGTTTCTCCTGTACTCCTGTCTTATAGCCAATTTCTCGTGTAGCCCTGTCTTATAGACACCTTTTTCTATTGTCTAAAATAAAAAATGACCGGCAGAAAATCTGCCAGTCATTTTCACTCAGTCGGGGTGACAAGATTCGAACTTGCGACCACACGCCCCCCAGACGCGTACTCTAAACCGGGCTGAGCTACACCCCGAATGATGCTTTCAGGAACTCAATTTTTGTTTCATTCCCGATTGCGAGTGCAAAATTACAATAATATTTTCAAACCACCAAATTTTGGCCAAATTATTTTTCAAAAAAATTATTTTTTCAATTTCGCTCATTTTTTATCCCCTTTTATTTTGCCGCTTCATTTTTTTATCGTAAATTTGCAATCGCAAAAGAGAAACAAGTCTTCTCAGCAACAATTTTATTGTTACTTTACAGGTGCGGTAGTTCAGTTGGTTAGAATACATGCCTGTCACGCATGGGGTCGCGGGTTCGAGTCCCGTCCGCACCGCAGAGGAGAGAGGAAGAGTAGCAGCGCAAACTTCGGTTTCCTGCTGCTCTTTTTTCATTTAAGCATAGATAAGCATAAAAAGCCTATCATTCATAAAATCCCTACCTCGCCTATAACGCCTAAATTGCCCACTATGCCTATAACGCCTACAAATCCGGAGGAGCCCACCTCGACCATGACCATCGCAATCATCAACGGCCCCAATCTCAACCTCCTTGGAGAGCGCAATCCCGAAATCTACGGATCAGAGACCCTCCAAGACATCCTTGACATGCTCCGATGTGAAATGCCGGAAGTAAGCTTCACCCACTTTCAGTCTAACCACGAAGGGGAGATAATCGACCGGATCCAGGCAATCCGGAAAGACAATTCAATCAATGGCATCGTCATCAACCCCGGAGCCTATGCCCACTACTCATACGCCATTGCCGACGCACTTCGCGACATCAAAGGAATAAAGCCGGTGGTTGAAGTGCATATCTCCAACATCCACGCCCGGGAAGAGTTCCGCAGCCATTCTGTCACCGC
This sequence comes from uncultured Porphyromonadaceae bacterium, assembly GCA_947178165.1. Taxonomy (GTDB): domain Bacteria; phylum Bacteroidota; class Bacteroidia; order Bacteroidales; family Muribaculaceae; genus Lepagella. Next base: position 58,163 of record CAMWXH010000006.1, read on the forward strand.
CGCCTGTGTGGATGCCGTGATAGCCGGAGCCGGAACAAGAGGATACTTGCTGGGAGCCATGCATGTTAAACACCTTGCTGAAGCACAGACACTCAAATCCTGAATATCAACTTAAGCCAACCCCTCTGCTCCAATAAACTGAACAAGACCATGGACTTCGCTCTCGAATCTTATATACGCAGCCATATAGACCAAGAGCCGGCCCACCTCCGCCATCTCGACCGGCTCACCAACCTCAGGCTAATAAACGGACGCATGTGTTCGGGCCATATTCAAGGGCGCTTGCTGAAAATGCTTGTGGAGATGATCAATCCCAAGCGCGCTCTCGAACTCGGCACCTTCTCAGGATATTCAGCCCTATGCATCGCTGAAGGGATGGCGGAAGATGGACAGCTTCACACCTTTGAGATTGACGATGAACTGGAAGATTTCATACGCGATGCATTCGCCGCCTCCCCTCATGGCAAAAAGATAACGCTACATATCGGGGATGCATCCCAAGAAATTGCAAAATGGGATAAGGAGTCGCTCGACCTTATTTTTATCGATGCCGACAAACGCGAATATTGTGATTATTACCGCCTATGCCTTCCATTGCTCAGGAAGGGGGGATATATCATTGCCGACAACACCCTATGGGACGGCCATGTAACTGAACCGGCTGAAAAACATTCCGCTCAGACGCTCGGCATAATGGCCTTTAACGATATGGTTTCCAATGACCCCTCGGTGGAAAAGGTGATCATTCCCCTCCGCGACGGCCTGACTATTATAAGGAAGCTCTAAACGAAATCACTCCCGTTTTGTTATTTTTATAGATTCACGGATTATTCCAATAATCCGGATTATTCTAATAATTCAGTTCATTCTGAATATTCCAATTATAAAAAAACTAAATTTTATGGAAGGAAAACGTCAAGCCAAGATAGCCCGTCTCATCCAGAAGGAGCTAAGCGAAATATTCCGCCGCCAGACAGCGGCGATGGGAAATGTCCTTGTATCGGTCAGCGCAGTCAGGGTTTCACCCGACCTCAGCATTGCAAAAGCATATCTGAGCATCTTCCCGCCTGAAAAATCGAACGACATACTCGAAAACATCAAGAAACAGTCCAAGACCGTTCGTTACGAACTTGCACAGGCCGTGAAACAGGTGTTGCGCAAATGCCCCGACCTCCAGTTCTATCTTGACGACTCTCTCGACTATATCGATAATATCGACCGTCTTCTTGCACAATGAGAATCCCCCTTTCCGCGCGGATAGCATGGCGCTATCTGCGCGCCAAGAAATCACATAGCGCAGTCGGGGCAATCTCTGTGGTGTCGATCTGCGGCATTGCAGTGGCCACGGCCGCCATCATTTGCGTCCTATCGGTTTTCAACGGCTTCAAGTCAGTGATTGCCGGCAGGATTGATACGCTCACGCCCGACGTGATGGTAACGCCGGCCTCGGGCAAGGTATTTGCCAACGGCGATTCCTTGGCCGAAGTGATAGCGCGCGTTCCGGAAGTGGAGAGGGCCATCCCAACCATCCTCGAAAATGCGCTGGCCATCTATGAAGGCCGCGAAACGCCCGTATCCCTGAAAGGCACAGATATGGAGGGGTATGCATCGGTCACATCCTTGAATTCGCTCATTATCGACAAGCTCTCCCCCGGTGACTCGGATCCCTCCGTCCCTGTCTCTGTCATAGCCATCGGCACTGCTTCGCGTCTCGGAGCCAATCCCGGCAGCCAGGTCCTCCTCTTCACTCCGCGTCGAGAGGGACGTGTCAACATTGCCAATCCGGTGGCATCTTTTCTGAGGGATTCCGTTTTGGTCACGGGGGTGTATCGGGCAAACCAGTCGGAGTTTGACGACAACCGAGTGATAGTGGATATAGATGTGGCGCGCGATCTTTTGCAATACGACCTTGAGGCTTCAGCAATCGAGGTGAAAGGGAAACCCGGAATTGGGGCTGAACAACTTGCAGAGGCTATAAACGCCCAACTCAACGTCAAAGGAGAAGCCGGTGGCCGCCCCGGCAAATATATTGTCAAAGACCGCCTCCGGCAGCAGGAAATGAATTTTCGCATGATCTCAATTGAGAAATGGGTCACTTTCCTTCTCCTCTTCTTCATTCTCCTGATAGCTTCTTTCAATATTATCTCCTCTCTATCGATGCTTGTCATAGAGAAACAGCCGTCGATGTCAACGCTGAAAGCTTTAGGAATGCCCTCAAAGCGGATAGCATCCATATTCCGCTGGGAAAGCGTGTTTGTCACAGCCGTGGGGGCGGTGAGCGGAATAGCGTTAGGAATTGTCTTATGCCTGCTGCAGCAGCATTTCGGGCTGATAAAGCTGCAAGGCGATCCGCAGTCGCTCGTGGTGCAATCCTATCCCGTTGTGGTTGATCCCGTCGATATCCTGATCACATTTCTGCCGCTGCTTCTGATAGGAGCAATCACGGCTATGATCACGGGGGCTTTTGCCAGGTCGAGGTGCAAAGCGATAAAATGAGCAATTGTTAAATAATGTTTAAATCGAGAGGGTGTTATCTAACATTCTCTCGATTCCTTTTGTTATAACATCGAAGACTTTAAAAAACGACAACCTCCTTATCTTACAGGCATAAACCTTTTATTACCTGCCGTTTTAAATCTTTTATTTCCTGCAGTTAGAAGTGAGTCCCTGAACCCTTTCAGGCAACTCCGTCGCGAGAATAGAGTCGCGAAAATATAACCCAATTTATAAAATTTTAATATTATGAACACAGCACCATTAAGTGGAATTAAAGTTGTTGACTTCACAGAAGTCCAGTCAGGTCCTTCATGTACTCAGATGCTCGCGTGGCTCGGAGCAGATGTAATCAAAATCGAGCGTCCCGGTGTGGGCGATGCCACCCGTAAGGAACTTCAGTTCAATCCCGATCTCCCTTCCTACTACTATCTTCAATTGAATTCTGACAAAAAGTCTCTCACCCTCGATGCAAAGACTCCCGACGGAAAAGAGATTCTTACAAAACTTATAAAGGAGGCTGATATCTTTGTTGAAAACCTCCACCCCGGAGCAATGGATAAGCTCGGGTTCTCTTGGGAAGAGGTTCACAAACTCAATCCTAAGTGTATTTATGGCACAATCAAGGGCTTCCCTGTATCTTCCAAATATGCCAACCTTAAGGCTTACGAGCCTATCGCACAGGTGACAGCCGCCGCCGCTTCAACCACAGGATGGTTTGATGGCGACTACAACATCCCTACTCAGTCTGGTGCTGCGCTCGGTGACTCAAACACCGGTATGCACCTTCTGATCGGCCTTCTTGCCGCTCTTTGCCAGCGTGAAAAGACAGGCGAGGGAGTTTACGTATATCAGTCAATGCACAATGCTTGCCTTAACC
>CAMWXH010000007.1 GCA_947178165.1 uncultured Porphyromonadaceae bacterium
TTTCCGAGTTGCACTAAGGATGAGTTCAAAATCAATGGCAAAATTGAGGGAGGAGCAAGCAAGTCGGTGGTGCTCGAAAAGCCTGATTTCCATGGTCGCTGGATGGCTGTGGATTCTGCGCGTGTCGGCAACGACGATGAGTTTTCAATCGTATGTTCGCGTCCTTCAGCCCCTGAAATTTACAGGCTTGCTTTGGGCGACCGTTATATCTATCTGCCGGTTGATTCAACAGAGACGCTTACGGTAAATGCAAGGGCCATGAATTTCGGTTCGGATTTCACCATCTCCGGGTCAATCCAGGCAGAAAAGATGGCCGAGTTTGAGAAAGAACTGCAGGCTCTTGATTTCAACGACAAGGAAAAGAGGGAAGAGTTCAAGAGAAATGTCTATTCCAAGTATCTTAAAGATGCACAAGGGGGAATTATAAGCTACTATGTCCTTACGAAGGTTGTCGGTGACAAGCCGTTATATGATATTCAGGATGATTCGGATGCGAAGTATTATGCCGCAGTGGCTACAGCGTTTGAACAGTATCGTCCCAATGATCCCCATGCGGGTATGCTGCGCGCCGCCTCTATCGATGCATTGAAGCGTAAGAATTCAGCCGCAGGTAAAAAGAGGGTTGTGGAAGCTGAGGAGATTAAAATCATAGACATCGCCCTCCCTGATGAAAACGGGCAGGAGGTGAAGCTGTCGGAGACCATGGGCAATGGAAAGAGAGGAGTGATGATTGTGTCGATGATGAATGAGAAGGAGTCGCCTGCAATAAACAAGGCTCTCTCTGAACTTCACGGATCGAGGCCTGTCACCTTCTATATGGTATCGCTTGACACTGACCAGTATGCCTGGAGAGATGCGGCCAAGAATCTCCCTTGGGTGACAGTGTCGGATCCTGAAGGAAGAAATTCGGGAATCATTACCAAATATAATATAGGCACATTGCCGGCTTTCTTTATCTTTGACTCTGACGGCCAGCTTGTGGATCGCGCTTTCTCTCTGGAGGAGCTGAATAAGAAGATTTAGGCTTTTTAGGCAGGATAGGCTTTATAGGCGAGATAGGCGTAATAGGCATTTTAGGCGAGATGGGCGACTAAAAAAATTAATGAAATGGATTGGAAAGATATGTTGGCTCAGATGAAAGATTCCCTTCCCGAAGGGGAGTCCGTGGAGGAGCCTTCTCAGGCACCGGAGATGAAAAAGGGGCCTGTGAAGAGGGAGAAGTTGAGCGTTGCGATGGAGCGCAAGGGGAGAGGTGGCAAAACCGCCACAATCATCTTCGGATTTGCCGGAAGCGATGAAGAAGTGGCAGAGGTTGCCACTCGTCTCAAGCATCGTCTGGGCACCGGCGGCTCCTCTCGCGGCGGCGAGATCCTGCTTCAAGGAGATGTGAGGGAGAAGGTTAAGCCTCTTCTTAAAGATATGGGATTTAGGTTATAAAGAGGGTGTGTCATAACGGCCCGTCTGGGTCGTTGGTTGAGATTTCAACTTCGGTCACATACGTGAGTATGCTCCCTCAGCCTCAATCTCAACCGCCTACCATCCGAACCATTCTGACAGCACCCTCGCCATCCGGATAAAAACATTACGATGCGTCAAATTATTGCTTTTTGACACACCACCGATTAGGTTTATAAGATTGATATATAGGAGGAAGGAAAATGCTTGAATTGCAACGTGCATCTGCCGGTTCCGGCAAGACATTCACTCTGGCCAAGAAATTTATTTGGTATTATATCACCATACAGGATGAAAACGGCCGGCGCAGACTCCGCGCCAACGCGGAGCTGGCCGATTCATTAGGCCATATATTGGCTGTGACCTTCACCAACAAGGCCACTAATGAGATGCAGCAGCGCATTGTGGAGAAGCTTTATGCTCTCGGTTATCCTTCTCTGACGGGGAAAAAGCCTGATTATATGGATGAATTCCTTTCCGAACTTAATGAGGGTTCGGAAAAGAGGGTAACAGAGGGGGATATAAGTGCGACATGCCACCGGGCAGTCAGCTTGCTCCTCAATAATTATTCCGACTTTCAGGTTTCCACGATCGATTCCTTCTTCCAACAGGTGCTTCGAACATTTGCATACGAGTCGGATCTGAGTGATTCCTATAGGATTGAACTTGATACGGATTATCTATCGGCCATGGCCATTGATGCCCTTCTGGAGGATATAAATTCAGGTCGCGACCAATCCGGGGCTTCATTCTGGATCGGGGAGCTTATGGGCAGGGCAAAGAGCGATGGAAAGAAATGGAATATCTTTGCAAAAAGCGAGGCAGGAGATAACCCTTACTCCTTGCTTACAGAATCGGTGAAGCGTCTTGAAAATGAAGAGTTCAAGGAGATAAGACGTTCTTTGGACAGTTATTTCGCCACCGATCCGGATTTCACCGGGATATATCTTGATATGCAGCATAAATATGAAGCTCCCGTGAAAGGGCTTTTTAAGGAATTGCGTGATATTTCCAAAAAGATGCGATGCATATTGGATTCCTCTGAAAGCAAGCTTGATCCCAAGGATGTAAAGATTTTCCGGCGCAGGCTTGATACAGTGGCCGGCTCCAAGACATTTGAGCTTCCTTTAAATTCCAAGAGGGAGAAGATTGAAACTCTTGAACAGGATTTCCCCAATACTTATCATTCTCGGAAAAAGAAAGGCGACACCACGGCATATCAGGCAGTGGAAGATGCTGATGCCGAGATGGCGGAGGCTTACGAAAGATGGTCGTCGGAATTGAGGAGCGCGAAGTTCCGTCACTGGCGGCTGTATCGGGAGAATCTCCCTTTTATGGGTCTCCTTCAAGTAATCCGCGACAAGCGTGACGAATATCTTCGTGAAAACAATGCCATCGAGCTTGGCGAGACAAATGCCATGCTCCACGACATAATAGGAGAAGATGACGCTCCATTCATTTATGAGCGAATCGGCACGCGCCTGAATCATTTCCTTATCGATGAATTTCAGGACACATCCAAGATGCAATGGCTCAATATGAGTCCGTTGCTCCATGAGAGTGTGGGTCGGGGCAATGAAAACCTGATAATAGGTGATGCGAAACAGAGTATCTATCGTTTTCGTAATGCCGATTCATCGCTTATTTCACGAAAGGTGCCGCAGGAGTTTGGATGCGATCAGAATGCGGCTTCATCCTCGTCGGCACAGAATACCAACTGGCGCAGCGAATTAAGGATAGTGCAGTTCAATAATAGCTTTTTCTCTTTTCTTGCCGGAGAACTTAACCGGACGGTGGGCTCCGGAATTTCGCCGGAACGACGCGATTTCGAGGCGGATTATCTCAACGTGGTGCAGCATCCGCATCATAAGAAGGAGTGCGGCTATGTAGAGGTAAGGTGTGGCGTGGAGACAGACCTTCCGTGGAGCGAATATGTATTAGGCTCAATAACCGGGATTGTTGAAGATGTGCTTGCGCGAGGTTTCCGGATGCGCGATATCGCTGTGCTTGTGGATCGTAATTCAGAGGGAGAGGATGTAATAGCCACCTTTACTGAATATAATTCCCAACTTCCGGCAGGGGGGCTCCGGCTTGAATATGTAAGCGAACAATCATTGAAGCTTACTTCATCGGCTGCGGTGGCTCTTGTTGTGTCGGTGCTTGAAACCATTTGCAGGGGAGCCGACCCTGAAGTTCGCGCCGGGGAGGAGAGGGCGCGCCGCGGAGTGGCAGACTGGTCGGAGGTGGCTTGCAATTTCAAATTCTTTGCCCTTCGTCATCCGGAGCTTTCCACTCCCGATTGTCTTGCCGGTTTCTTTGAGGAGGGGGGCGATAACGATGCGATAGGGGAGATGCTTAAAAAGATGCAGGCCGTGACGCTTCCGGCTCTTGTGGAATCTATCGTAGCCGAGTTTATTCCGGCTGATATACGACGCACTGACGCTGTATTCCTGGCTGCCTTTCAGGATATGGTGCTGGAATATTGCGAAAGCCGCCCATCTGATATAGCTTCATTCCTCAGGTGGTGGAGCGACAAGAAGAAGAGCGCATCGATATCCTCACCTGAAGAGATGGACGCAATAACGGTTATGACAGTCCATAAATCAAAGGGACTTGAATTTCCGATAGTCATAGTGCCCTTTGCAAATGCAACTTTCAAGGATGGCTCAGTGAAAAAGGAATGGAGATGGATAAAGCCTGCAGTTGTTGATTCGGAGAAGGGCAGCCTTCCTCCTTTCATCCCTATCCCCACAGCATCGATTGTTGAAGGAACCTCACATGAACATGTGCTCAATGAGTATTATGACTTGCGGAAAATGGATAGCATGAACTCCATTTACGTGGCCTTCACCCGAGCGGCGCGAGAGCTTTACATATTTTCAAAACCATCAGGCAGGACGGAAGACCCGGTTGGCATGGCCGGTTTGTTCGGCAAATTTTTTGAAATGGAAAAAGGTCAGGATGCCGGCGCAGCAGGAGTGGAGATGATGCAGCCATCTGCAATCGGCATCTCAAGTCCCGGCATCTTCACTTATGGCGAGAAATCAATTAAGGAAAGCGAGGAAAATATAGGACCCGAAGGAGAGGAGCATGTAATAGCGGATTATGCTGTGCGTCCCACCCCTGATTTCCTTCTTTACCGCATGGAGGATTTGCCGGAGGTTATTGACGCAGAAGATCCGGAACTTTCTGATGATGCCGATCCGCGTTCGGAAGGAAATATCCTTCATGAGATTATGCAGGAAGTCAGCCATCAGTCTGATATTCCGCGTGCGGTGAGAAGGATGGCCATTAAGGGGGTGATAACCTCAGCAGATGCATCGCGCCTTGGGGCATTCCTTACAGTCATGACCTCGCGGCCAGAGGTGAAATCATGGTTTGACGGCAATTGGCGTGTGGTGAACGAACGGCCATTGCTTCGCGCCGGAAGAAACATGAAGCGTCCTGACAGGGTTATGATTTCAGCGGACGGGGACGCGGTGGTGGTGGATTATAAATTCGGGGAGTCGATGAGCACACACCGCCGGTATGCCTCGCAGGTGCATGAATATGTGGAAACCCTGAAAGACACGGGGCAATTCCGGAGCGTTACAGGGTATCTTTGGTATGTTAAACTTGACAAGCTCGAGCTTGTGGCAAGATGATTTGCCAAGGTTTTTTCTCTTTATTTTTGCAAATAAGAGGATAAAGGGTTAATTTTGTGAAATAATCAATATATAAATCAAATTGGATACAGATCCTTTACCGGCATCGCCGTTACTGACATTATTGCTCGCTATCACCGGCAAGACCGTTCCGGCCATCAGTTTCCATTCGCCCGATTCAATGTCGTGGTTTGCATGGTCGGTGCTTATAGCCATCGTTGTTTGTTGTCTTCTCGTCTCTGCCTTTGTGTCGGGAAGCGAGATTGCATTTTTCGGATTGACACCGCAGGAACTTGATGATCTTGAGGAATCGGACACGGCCACCGACAAGAAAGTGCTCCGGTTGCTCTCAAACAGTGAAAAGTTGCTGGCAACTATCCTGATTTCAAATAACCTTGTCAACATCACAATGGTAGTGCTCCTCACGTTTGCCATAGGCCAGACCGTGAGTTTTCACAGTGAGGTGGTAAGTTTCCTTATTCAGACAGTCTTCATGACGTTCCTGCTCCTTCTGTGTGGTGAGATTTTCCCAAAGCTCGTGGCGAGGGGACGCACCTTATGGTGGGTGAGGATGGCCTCGTCGGGGGTAGCATTCCTCAATGCTCTTTTCTCCCCGTTGTCGCGCGTGATGGTGAAAAGCTCCTTCATAGTCAAGAGGGTGGTTAGCAAAAAGGAGGAAAATATATCGCCCGATGAACTTGGCACTGCGCTTGAAATTTCCGATGTGAAAGATTCAAAAGAGAAGGAGATGCTTGAAGGGATCCTGACTTTCGGAGAAAAGGAGGCCAGGGAGATAATGATTTCGCGTGTTGACGTGACTGCCATCGAGCTTCACGACTCCTGGGAGAATGCAATCAAGGTGATTCTCGATTCAGGCTATTCGCGCATCCCGGTCTATGACACTTCTCAGGACAGCATTTCCGGAATCCTTTATAGCAAGGACCTTCTTCCATATATAGGGAAGGTTGATGAGTCGTTCAGATGGCAGAAGCTTATACGCGAAGCCTATTTTGTGCCTGAATCAAGGATGATTGACGACCTTCTTGAAGATTTCCGTAAACGCAAGATTCACATTGCCATCGTAATTGATGAATATGGGGGCACACAGGGAATCGTTACCTTGGAGGATATCATCGAGCAGATTGTAGGCGATATCGATGACGAGTATGATGAAGTTGCCTCAATGTATAAGAAAATCAGTCCGGATTCCTATTATTTCGATGGAAAGATAATGCTCTCCGATTTCTGTGATGTGCTCGGAATAGATGAAGAGGAGTTTGGCGATGTCGGAGACGCCGAAACTCTTGCCGGGCTTCTCCTTAATATAAAAGGTGACTTTCCGGCGCCCAAGGAAGTGATAGAGAAATATGGGTTGAAATTCCTTATTCTCAAGATGGAGAAACACCGCATAGTCAAGGTGAAAGTGACCGTACTTCCTAAAGAGGCTGATAAAGAAGAGGATTCTGAGGCGAAAGCGACGGAAAAATAATGAAAATTAAGGATATGGAAACAGAGTTTATATATTGGAGACATCCTTCTATTCCCGGTATCAAGATTGAGGAGGTGTGTGGCGGAGAGGACAAGAGCGGTAAGCTTTGGAAAGAGATGGCCTATCAGCTTTATTGTGAGAATGGCAAGGAATCGTACAGGGAGATAGGCCATTTCCATAACGGCGCTCCATTCCTCTTTGGAGAGGAATCGCGCATATCCATATCGCATGCCGATCATTTCCTTGTTGTGGCAACCCTTCCGGCTACTCCCGAGGTTGACTTAGCAGTATTTACCCGGCGTGCTGCAATGGGGATAGATGCAGAGCGGACCGACCGTAAGCAGGTGCTGAATGTGAGGGAGAGGTATCTTTCCGGCCGCGAGCTTGAGATGATTCCGGCCGATGACCTGCAGGCTAACGTAATGGCCTGGACCATAAAGGAAGCATGTTATAAGGCTCTTCTCTGCGAGGGCATTGATTTCCGCGAGGATATCAGGATTGAATGCATGCCCGGCATCTCTCCCGCCGTTCCGGTATATGATAAGAAAGAATTCCCTGAAATTGTTTATGGGAAGGCATTGTGCCGAAGAGAGGGTGAAGAGATTGAGCTGACGCTTTTCAGCTATGAATCCGAAGGACATATTGTCACTCTTGCCTACAGTCCGCAGTGTGCTAAATTTGCCAAGGGATAAGATGCAGGAGGCAGAATCATCATTCTATCATTCATAAAACTGAATTAAGAAGGCACCGTCATCACTGCGGTGCCTTCTTTCACATAGATGGCTGTTCAAATCTTTTAAATAATTATAGTTTTGCAGGCACGTATTAAACGGCGTAAGGTTATCATGCCGCAATGCTGCGAAGCTGAAGCAAGAGAACCAACAATCCTGAGGCATATATCAAAGCCATGCCGGCAGATTTAGTAATAGACTGATAATTCTTCATAAGTAACGGTTTTTGTTTTGACATTACAAAAGTAATAGCACAAACTGCAAAATATAGGCATTGTGAATTAAAAATATGTTAACAGGAATAAGATAGGATAAAAAGCTAATAAAAAATAGATAAAAGTGCAATATGTATGTTTAAGCGGAGGGAATTAAACTTTTTTAAGGAACTAAAGTCTAATAAAATGAAAAAATTTTTTGGTGCATAGTTTTGTGTAAAAAAAATTTACTATATTTGTAGCTAATTATTCATATCAATTATTGTGAGACCATGGAAATAGGAAGTGTGATTCGCAGCAGGCGTCAGAGCCTCAGATCAACCCAAAATGCTTTGGCAGAAATTTCAGGCGTTAGTGTTCGTATGATAAAGGCGATTGAAGGAGGATATGCCAATCCTTCAGTCAAGACCTTGACAAAAATTCTTAATGCCCTCGGACTAAAGCTTGTCATTGTTGACAAGGACGAGAAAGAAAAAGAATAAAAAGAATATTAAAACTTTTTCCTTACAAAAAAGAAAACGCAGGCCGTCCGGTCTGCGTTAATTTTTTAGTTTCGTTTCCGAAATATTGTTGAAATCGTTAATCAAGCTCCTTGAAGATCTGGGTGGGTCATTTCTTGCCGTTATAGATATAGATGGGTTTTGACTCGCGGTTCATTCTGTCGAGGGCGGTGACTGCATAGCTGTTGCCGTCGCTTACGCCGGGGAGCACTATCGCTGTGTCGGAGGTGATGGCAATAATTGTTTCGGGATCGTTTATATCCTGTTTCTCACCCGGCAGAAATTCATACACTACGTATCGGACTACATCACTTTCCGATTCCCTGTCGCCATTATGTGGTGCTTCCCATTCAAGCAAAGTTGCTCCGTTCTTTTCGCGGGCAATCTTTACATCCCTCACTTGTTTGGGAAGACGGCTGGCATCTCCATAAACCGGGGGGAGCGCAAGATTGGCGTAATAGTTGTTGGAAAATTCCTTATGCGCTCCCTTATAGTTTTCAGTGAGCCAGTAACCGTGAAACCATATTGCCCCCTTGGTGTTTGGCAGCTCACGCGAAAGCTTTATTTTGGTATAGAGCTCATTGGGTTTTCCGGCTTTAGGATCGGGTGTGTTCATTGTAAGGCGCAGATCCTGGCCTATGTACACGTCAACGCCATGGACATTCTCACTCCACCATTTGGCCAATCCCCTGCTCGGGGCGACTGTCTTGTCAAGTTCCCAATAGAGTTGCGGCGAGAGGTAATCGACCCAACCGTTTTTTGCCCATAGAAGTATGTCGGCGTAAAGGCCGTCATAATTTGTGAAGCCGTTGCTATCGCTTCCACGCGGATCCTGCTTTTTGTTTCTCCAGATTCCAAAGGGGGAGATTCCGAATCTCACCCAAGGCTTCACCTCCTTGATGGTGGAATAAAGCTGTTCGATAAGAAGGTTGACGTTCTGGCGTCGCCAGTCGGCACGGTTCATGCCGTTCCCGAATTTAGCGTAGCTTGCGTCATCGGGTATGCTTTTGCCTGCCACGGGATAGGGATAGAAGTAATCGTCGATATGAATTGCATCCACGTCGTAACGGTTAAGGATGTCGGTGACGACTTCACAAATAAAATCGCGGTTCTCCTGATAAGCCGGGTCAAAGAGGATCTTGCCATCATATTTGAAGAACCTTTCCGGATGTTTCTTAGCTATATGACCTTCGGGCAGCACTTCGGTAGGAGTGGTGGTGACACGATAAGGATTGAGCCAGGCATGAAGTTCCATTCCGCGTTTATGAGCCTCTTCAATGGCAAATTCCAAAGGATCCCAGATAGGGTCGGGAGCCTTCCCGAGCTTGCCGGTCAGAAACTTGCTCCATGGCTCAAGTTTGGATATATATGCGGCATCGGCGGCCGGGCGCACTTGAAATATCACAGCATTAATGCCTGCTTCCTGCAGACGGTCAAACTCTTGACGTATATAGTCGCGTTGTTGAGCCGGCGTCTTGCTTGCCCATTGCGACTGCCCGATAAGATGAAGCCATGCCCCGCGAAATTCACGTTTGGGCGTGGCATCTGCAAGTGCAGAGAGCGACAGAAACAAAAAAGCAACCAGAGATAAAATTAATTTCTTCATTTATTCGTTCTAAAAGTTCTTATAACCTTATAACCTTTCTCAGGGATAGCTCATTCATTCTCCGATACCGATGCCGAAAAGAGCATAGTCATAGAAAACCGGATCATCAGGGCGGAGGATGCGGAGAGTATCGGTAAGCTCCTCGACACTCTTGCGGTCGTTAGATTTTCGCGTCAGCAGGCCGAGGTTGCGGGCCGTGTTCCCTACATGGACATCAAGAGGGATAAAAAGTTTATTCTTGGGGATTGATTTCCATATACCCATATCCACGATTCCGTCATCGCGCACGAGCCAGCGCAAGGCCATGTTGACGCGTTTGAGAGCAGACTGCTGGAGATTGACCGGCAGGCAACGCGAATCGGCAGTGCCTCCATTTTCAGCCATCATCACCTCTTGCATTTTCTCAACAAGTTTCCATGCAGGGAAATTATCTTCGCCAACTTTATGCGCGGCCGCAAAGCTATCGAGCGATCCATATTCAAGCATGATTTTTCTCATTCCGCGCAGGAAGTGTGCCATATCGCGTGCAAAGAAAGTGCGGTGGATGTTCATGGCAGGGTCAAGGTCCTCATATCCCTCCTCCATGGTGTAGCGATATGGCTGGCCATCCATAAGGGAGAGCATCTTTTCAGCATCGCGGCAAATCATGGTGCGTTTTCCCCATGCAATGATTGCAGAGAGGAAAGCGGCAATTTCAATATCGCGGTGATCGGAAAATCGCCGCGGAAACTGCACCGGATCGTTAGCTATGAACTCAGGGCGGTTGATGCGTGTGGCCTCTGAGTCGAGTAGGGAGATAATATCAGAATCAGGGGTAGCCATTATTTTTGGAGTGCTTTAGCAATATCGGGACGCACGGTCCGGATTGTGGAAACAAATGCGGAGTCGTATGCCGCACGGCAATGGGGCTTGGCTACCGTGTCATATTGGATTCGTTTCGCGCGAGCCTCAAGAAGGTGATTCTGAAGCTCGATAGAATCGTTCCACGTTTTATTGATAAATTCTCTTGCAGCCGAGCGTCCGTCCATCATGGCGGCTTCGATCTCGGCCTGTGTCTCTTCGGCCTCCTCAAACCCCTTCTTCCCTCCGCATGAAGGGAAGAAGAGGGAAATGGTTAATGCGAGGGAGGAGGCAAGGATATATTTTTTCATATATTTTATAGGCATAATAGGCGATGTAGGCGAATTAGGCATAATAGGCATCTTCACTACATCTTAATATATACAATTTATTTTAACATATATAATTTTTATTTATACAATTCATTCCACCAGCGCGGATCATCTTGCAGATATTTTGCAAACCATGCCATAATGGTGTTCTGCCAGAGCAGCTTGCGGTCAAAATTGGATATCACGTGGTTCTCATCCTCAACTGTGATAAATTCAACATCCCTTCCAAGCACGCGAAGGGCATTGAAGATCTGGATGCTCTCGCCGATTGGCACATTGGTGTCGAGTTTGCCGTGGAGAAGGAGGAGGGGGGTGTGAATCTTGTCGGCGTTGAAAAGAGAGCCCTGGCGGGTGTAAAGTTCGGGGTCGGTCCATGGATAATGTTTGGCCGCCGCCACAGAATTATAGGAATAGCCCCAGAAGCCCTCGCCCCAGTAGCTTGTCACGTTCGAGATGCCGGCATGCGAAACTGCCGCGGCGAATATGTCGGTCAATGTCTGGAGATATTGGGTCATGAATCCGCCATAGGAAGCGCCGATGCACCCGATTTTCTTTTCATCAACAAAAGGATGATCCTTGCAGAATTTCTTGGTTCCTTCGATAATCTCCTCGGCGGTCTGCTTTCCCCATGCGTTGACATGGCGTGAAGAGAATTCCTGGCCATATCCGGTGGTGCCGCTGGGATTAATCACATAAACCACATAATCGCGAGATGCGAACACCTGCGGGCTGTATAGATGGAACATGGAGGCAGTGGAGGGGGAGGTGCCGCCATAATAATATACTATGAGGGGATATTTCTTTTCAGGATTGAAATCAGGGGGAAGGCAGATGTAGCCGTCAATTTCATCACCGAAAGATGATTTGAAAGTCCAGGGCTCCATACGGCCAAATTCGATATCCTTAAGCTCAGGCTCCATAGGGTTGTCAATCAGCCTCTGTTTCCCTGTATTAAGGTTGATGAGATAAGCCGCTCCCACATTGTCGAAATCTCCGCCATAATATGCCAGCCACTGAGCATTGTCATCAGGCATCGAGAAAGAGGTTACAGAGCGTATCTCGGTGTCAATTCGTGATATTTTTCCGCTCTTCGGGTCGAGGGAATAGATATAATTGTAGAAACCTGTCTCCCCACGGAAATATACCTTTCCGTCGCCTGCATTCCATACGGGAGTCCCTTCGAGAGAGGGATCGAAGTCGCGAGTCACGGCGCGGACATTCCCGGTGGCAATATCATATATGAATCCCTGATTATCGAAAGCATTAGGGGTTTCATGATTCCCTGCATTTACGCCTTTCTCCCCGAAGCTTTGGGGACCTCCCACTACAAAAAGCTGACGCGCATCGGGAGAATAAATGGCAGATGTGACAAAGCCGTTATCCGCAATTATGGTGTCGGTGCTGAGGCTCTTCATATCCATTTCTATGATTGAATTCAGATAGAAAGGATAGGCAGAGGGTGTCTGACGGGATGACATATAGAGCATTTTGGATCCATCGCGGTTGAAGTCGCAGATGAATGTAGAGGAGCCTCCATAGGTGAGTGGCACTGTCACTTTGTCGCGCGTGTCATATCGCATGATATAGAATCGGTCACGGTCGCCGGGGATTCGATCGTCAGGACTCTTTACCCTGCGCATCACACCGGTGTCTTTATCACCCTCCACTGCTTTATAATAGAACAGATATCTTCCATCGGGGGAGAAAGTGAAACTGTTGTCAGGAATCTTTGATGCGAGTTTGCGTGAGGTCAACGAGGGGATATCCATTACATAGAGGTCGTAGCTCCCGTTTTTCAGCACGCTGTAAAAAATAGAGTTCCCTTTCGGCATCCATTGAGCATTGGGATCAATGTTCTCATTAAGCACTTTGCCCGATGCTGTTTCCGAGAGAGTGGCCCGGCGTACAGTCTCATCGGCAGAGAAAGTCTGCGAATATTTAGTGATCAGATATTTTCCATCGGGAGAAAGCAGCACGGCATTCACGCGCTCTCCTGTCATTGTGTTCACGGGAGCGAAACGTCTCTTCATTTCTGACCCTGAAAGAAGCATTACATCTTCGAATTCCTTATCAGGCACAAATTCCAGCTTGAAATCGGGGGTAACTTTATCGTCGGCCGTAGAGATAAGGTTAATCTGCACAGTATAATCCGCCTCCGGCGCGAGGTCGAGAGGGGAGGAGATATCAGAGGGCAGTGAATCGGCAGTATTCTTCTTAGCCACTGATTCACCATTTACCAAAAGATCGGCAATTGCCGGAGTGTTAAGAAGGAGTTTCCCTTTACAGAACTTATCGCTCCTGAGCCGAGTGGTGAGGGTGAACAGGCGAGGCTTTGCATCCGCTTTCTTAAGTGTCACCCGTCCGGCCGTGTCGGGGAGAATCGTGGTCCAGTCTTGGTTGAAATCTTCCGGGTTCAGAGCTCCGCGCATCTCGAGGAGCTTATCGATGGAGAAAGGGTTCTCTTTCGTTAATGAATCGGGGGAGATGGGGATATTGAGTTCAACAGCTGGAGCCGACTTGAATCCGGTGATAGTGTAGGCTGAAGCCATTCCTCCAATCAGGGCTGCCGAAACGAAGGCTATTAGATAAGGTTTCATTGTTGGTTTGTTTTAATAAAAATGGGAAACTCATCCGGGAGCCTCCCATTTTAGGTTTTAAAAATCAAGATTTATCCGGAGGCTTAATACTCATATTTGGGCACTGCCTTCATCTTTACGTGATAGATAAGGTTGGAATAAGGTTTAATCTTGCTCATCTGTCTTGCTCCATATCCGGAGAGATAGGGAATGACCATCGTAACCGAATCTCCCACATGCATATTGAGCATAGCTATCCACATTCCGGCAATATTCTGGTGGGGCTGGCTGCGATAAATGCTGTCGCCCAATAAAGATTCGAATGAATTGCCGAGATAATTTCCATCGATATCCTCCATCTCATAGGTAATATCTACAGTGGAAGTGGATAGTGGCGAGAGGTTATCCTGAGTCAGCGCGCGGTCGTTGTGCCATTTTATAAACACGCTGTTTTGGGGCGCCCATTCCGGAGAGAAACGCGTGTATTCGCTCCTGCCGGCCGCCACTTCGCTCTCAAGATTCTGGATGTAGGCATCGTTCTGCGACTTCCAGCCTGCATATTCATTCTCCGGTCCATCACCCAGACAACCGGTCATTATTAACGCTAAGAGCGGAACTATATAAAGTAATTTTTTCATAGAGCCTGCAATTAAAATTCCACGACCGGAGCCTTTTGTGCGCCGGCCTCAGCCTTGAATTGCGGTTTCTCTTTGAATCCGAACCATCCGGCATAGATATTGGTGGGGAACTTCTTGATAGAGGTATTATAATCCTTCACCGCCTCGGTATATCGCATGCGTTCAGTTGATATCCTGTTTTCAGTTCCTTCAAGCTGAGTCTGGAGGTCGATGAAGTTTGTGTTTGCCTTAAGGTCGGGATAAGCTTCCTTGACGGCATTCACATAGATATCGAGCGCTCCTTTCAGATTGCCTTGTGCCTGTTGGTATTGTTCGATATTTTCAGGAGTGGCTTCTGCACTCTGCGCTGCCTCGTAAGCTTTGGTGAGACCGGCGCGAGCGCGAGTGACGGATTCGAGTGTGGAGCTCTCATGCTGTGCATATCCCTTCACTGTGTTCACCAGATTCGGGATAAGGTCGGCGCGGCGTTGATACTGATTCTCTACCTGAGCCCATGCCTGATCCACATTCTGCTGTTTCTCTACAAGGGAGTTATAGTTGCACGATGTGAGCGAACTGAGTGCGAACACGGCAAAGAGTGCAAATAATATTTTTCTGAGCTTCATATCATACAAGTTTTCTGAGGAGACTGTTAAGGCTTACTTCGTCGTGGAGAATCTTCTCGAGGTCGTCGGCATTTACGCGTTTCTGCTCCATAGTGTCGCGATGGCGCAGGGTGACGGTGTTGTCTTCGAGTGTCTGATGATCCACGGTGATGCAGTAGGGGGTGCCGATTGCATCCTGACGGCGATAACGTTTTCCGATTGAATCTTTCTCGTCGTAGTTGCAAGTGAAGTCGAAGCGGAGACGATGCTGAATCTCGCGCGCCTTCTCAGGAAGTCCATCTTTTTTCACAAGAGGCAATACTGCGCATTTCACAGGAGCAATAGGTGCAGGGAAATGAAGCACCACGCGACGGTCGCCATTCCCTAAATCCTGATCTTCGTAGCAGCTGCAGAACACGCTGAGGAACATGCGGTCAACACCGATGGAGGTCTCGATCACGTATGGCACATAACTTTCATTCAGCTCAGGATCGAAATACTGTATCTTCTTGCCGGAGAACTTCTCATGCTGAGAGAGGTCGAAATTGGTACGCGAATGAATGCCCTCAACTTCCTTGAATCCGAAAGGCATCTTGAATTCAATGTCGGTGGCGGCGTTGGCGTAGTGGGCAAGTTTGTCGTGGTCGTGGAAACGATATTTCTCATCGCCAAGGCCAAGGGCTTTGTGCCATTTGATACGTGTCTCTTTCCAGGTTTCGAACCATTTCAGCTCCTCGCCCGGGCGAACGAAGAACTGCATCTCCATCTGTTCAAACTCGCGCATGCGGAATATGAACTGACGGGCCACGATCTCGTTTCGGAAAGCCTTACCTATCTGAGCTATACCGAAGGGGAGGCGCATGCGTCCTGTTTTCTGCACATTGAGGTAGTTCACAAAGATGCCCTGTGCTGTCTCGGGGCGGAGATAGACGTTCATTGCTCCGTCGGCCGTTGAGCCCATCTCTGTCTTGAACATAAGGTTGAACTGGCGCACATCGGTCCAGTTGCGTGTGCCTGAGATGGGATCAACAATCTCATAGTCGAGGATTATCTGTTTAAGCTCATCGAGATTGTTGTCGTTCATAGCTTTTGCAAAACGCTCGTGAAGTTCATCGCGTTTCTTCTGATTCTCGAGCGCGCGGGCATTAGTGGCGCGGAACTGAGCTTCATCAAAAGCATCGCCGAAGCGTTTTGCAGCTTTGGCAACCTCTTTGTTGATTTTTTCATCGAATTTTGCTAATTCATCTTCGATGAGGACATCAGCGCGATAGCGTTTCTTTGAATCGCGGTTGTCGATCAAGGGGTCGTTGAAAGCATCGACATGGCCTGAAGCCTTCCAGATGGTGGGGTGCATGAAGATAGCGGAGTCGATACCCACGATATTGTCGTGGAGCATTGTCATAGCCTCCCACCAGTAGCGTTTGATATTGTTTTTCAGCTCCACGCCATTCTGACCATAGTCATAAACGGCGGAGAGGCCGTCGTAAATTTCAGAGGATTGAAACACGAACCCATACTCCTTGGCATGGGCTATGATGGTTTTGAAAACGTCTTCCTGTTTTGCCATTGTCTTTCTTCTATATTTTGCAGCGCAGCGGCGCCTTGATTATTAATCTGCTTATTAATCTGCAAATTTACGGAAATTTATTTAAAAAATGATGAAGAGTGGAAAAAATATGGCCAAAAGTTTATGTGTCTCGGAAATGAGAAAGTGAAAGTGCAAAAAAATAAGATGAGCAACTGAAAAATCAGTCACTCATCTTGATGTGTTTAGTTAGCCGTATTGAGACTTACAAGTTCTGCCGACTTATATGATTTTATTTATCATAAATAAGCATTAATCGGTAGCTATTCTGTCGGTCAAGATATTCCTGATCTGTCATATTTCCCGCTTCATAGGATTTACCCTCCAACAGATGGGGAACCAGAAGTGTCCGGGTCATCAACTGATTGTCACTTTTTCGAGAAATGTTTAGAATGGCCTGACTATTGGTGACGAACCGCAAGGTGGAGAAATCAGCTATTACTACTGAGACGAAGCTATCGTTTATTTCGGTGCTACCCATCTCAAGATTATAGGGTCTGTATGTGAATGAAGAATTGGAAATTGGGGTCAGATTCCATTCCAGGGAGTTGGGTGCGTCTGTGATGGTAATATCAAAGTCATTGGCATTGATGTGTGTTTTCATAGACTGAATAATCACCCGAACGTCCTTGGTGGCTTGAGTGAGGTTAAGGGTGATGCTGTTCCTATTGTTATCTTCGCTGACTGTAAAATTAGTTACCGATCCGTTAAAGATGTCGGGCAATTTAACCTTGCATTCATTCCCGGCTATTGGTAGATTAAGGGAAAGCTGAGAAATTGAATTAGGTGTTAATGTCGGCAATAGCTGAAGGTTGGAAGTGAGTCCGCACCATGTCACAAAATCATATTCTCCTGCAGGCAGTTTAGCCTTAACTTCATAATTCTCAGATGTGGCCTTATCGAGACTTTCGGAGTGTGACCAAACTAATTTTCCATTTTTATCGAATGCCCAAAGTGCAACTGATGAAACTGAGGAGGAAAAGGCGTCAACCTGCAACATATTGAGGTCGTAACGGAATCTAATAGTGCATTCCTCTTTTTTCGAATCATCATTAGGCTCATCATTCTCTTTGGAAGAACATCCCGGCAAAATAGTAAACAGGCATGCAAGATATGCAAGATGCTTAAAAAATTTCATTTTCATATTATGACTTTTATTAAAAGGATAAAATTAAAGTGTTCAGATAAAATTTAGGTAAAGTCGTAAAAAGTCACCTAATTTTGAACACTTATTTAGCTAATTTCTCAAAACTACTTAAAAGATAAAGTGTAAAAAGATAACGGAGACCCATTGTTATTGGGCTCCGTCCTGGCTCGAAACAGTTGATTAATAATATATGGAGAATGAAAATTATTTGTCATTCAGGAAAAACATAAATCTGTAATCGCTTTTACGGTCAAGATATTCCTGATCTGACCAATCCTTTGCTTCATTGGGCTTGTTTTCCAGAATAAGCTCAACAACCGGTATGCGTACCACCTCATCACTGTTTTGGGTTATAACGAGAGTGGCTTTGCTGTCTGCTGTATATCTGAAAGTAGAGAAACGTGCAATGAGAACCGATAATGTCATGTCCGCGCCATCATCTATATTCCCAGCTTCGATCGAATAGGGGAGATAGTCGAATGAAGCAGTGGTTTTAGGAGTAAGATTCCATTCCAGACTATTTGTGCTGTCAGCGATGCGGATATCGAAATCTTCCGGATTGATTTCTCCATTCGTATCTTGAATCATGACACTCACATCTTTTGTAACTTTAGTCAAGCTGAGAGCAAGCTTATTGTCAACGTCTTCGTTGATTTTTACATTCTGAGCTGAAGCGTTAAAAATGGCAGGCAACTCGGCATTGCATACGTTTGACTCGATAGGAAGGGAAAGAGTGAGCTGTGAAATGGAACTTGGTGTGAGGGTGGGAATCAGCGGCATATCGGAAGTGAGTCCGCACCATGTCACAAAATCGTATTCTCCGACAGGAAGGGTGGCTTCTACTGAGAAGTCATTGGAAAATGCATTTTGTGCATTCTCTGTGTGCGACCATGCCAATTTACCGTTCTTGTCGAAAGCCCACACTGCCACGGAAGATACCTCTTTTGCAAATTCGTCGGAATTCAACATATTGAGGTCGTAGCAGAAACTGATAGAGCAATTGGCCTTGACGGTATCATCTTTCGGATCATCGTCAGATGAACAGGCAGACATGGTGAATGCTAGTGATGTCAAGAGAATCAGATAAAAGGAAATTTTTGATTTCATAGGTTAAATTTAATTTCAGTTATTTTGCTTCGGGTGAAAAACATATTGCTTTCAGGTTGTCCGAGTAAAGATTCCTGCATAATCAGTGACACTCCGGAGCGTCACTGATGATTGATGGAAATTCGGATCCGTTGATAATTCCATCGGATATGTTTAATATTCACTCTCGCAAAGATAGGCAATAAATTTCAAGAAGCAAAATATTTCATTATTTTTTTTAAATTATATCCCCATTACAGGCATTGGATAAATCTTATACATATAGCTATTATCCTTCAAGATCGCTTGCGCATGAAACCTCGACAGTCATTGTTTCATTGTCGAACACCACATCGATGGGCAGACTCATCGGGGCACGTTTAATAGGTTTTGCTTGAGAACTCTGAGAGGAAGTCTTGATGTCAATCTTAACTTTCTCAGCTTTGCATGGAGCTAAAAGAAGCAAAGAGATGATTAAAAACAGTAATTTTTTCATAATAAAAATGTTAAATTTTTTCTGCAAATATAGGCTATAGAAAGTATTTTTTCAAACAAAAAAATTTAACATTTGATATTTTATATAATTGCTAATTAATGAATTAGACATGGGTGGTAGATGAAAAGTTTTACAGGCTATTTAAAAGTTTAACATTTTATCTCATTTTGCCATTATCTTAATTTAGAAGCAATAAATAGCCCTAAGTTTGTATCGTTTTGACTCAATCCAAGTTTAGACCTGATTTCACTGCTTATAATATAGTGTCGCTTGGTTTGTAGATATTCCCCAATGTCCTTACCTTTTAAACCCAATGCATACAAGCATATATATTTTATCTCCAATTCAGAGAGCCCTTTTGTTTCCAGCATCCGCATAAATTCAGGATATAAAGAGATATATAAAAGTTTTGTGGTTTCAAGAAATTTTTCTTTATCTTTAGTGGCCTTTTGTAAAAGATTATTGGATGTTTTTAAATAATCCCTGCTTACTGAGAGATGAGATGAAATAAGAGCATTAAGTATGTCTAAACGGTCTTTCACTAATTCTTTGAAATCAGAAGAGATTTGTGCCTGCTTTTCAATTATTTGCGTCAATTGCTCTCTTTCGGTAATCAAACGTTCAAGATTTTTTCTGATGTTTTCAGATTCGAGATTTAAAGTATTTCGTTCTGTTTTAATTTTTTCATTCTCTGTGTTCAATATAATTACCTCCTTTTTTAGTTTTAATTTTTCTTCTTCTATAGAATCTTTTTCACGTTTGATTTTATTATTCTCTTCCCCTGCTATTTTTAATTTATTTGCAAGTTGAAATTGTTCTTTTTCCGCTTTAAGTTTGCGAATTTTAACTACTCTGAGACGCAGAGATACAAGAGTAATTAACATACAGAGAATAAGTCCAAAGATGAGGGAATAGTTGATTATGTCTTTTTTACGCTGTTTTTCAATAATAATTGATTTTTCCAGCGCATATTTCTTTTCAACAAAAAGAATATCTCGCGATAGAAGGTCGCTTACCAGCGAGTCAGATTCTTTAATATAAGATTTTAGAGCTTTTAATGATCCATTATAATCTTGACTATTTTCTAAAACAGTAGATTCTATCGAGTAATATTTTAAGCCTTCATCCAACTTGCCTTTCTTAACGGAATCAAGATAGGAAAGAGCTTTGGATTTTAGTCCGATCTTAGAGTACCCGATCGCTAAATCCAGTTTGATGTCATTGTTAGAAGGATATATACTTAAAGAATCAAGAAGGTTCTTAAGGTGACTATCTGTAAAGTATTCATTCCCATAAATTATTTGATTATGATGGAATGTATAGCTGTAATCATCATCCGGTCGATACGTGTATTTAATTATTTTCATAAGGCTGTCAGCTTGCTCTCTGTTATTAAGAATTATGTAGCCTTCTAAAGCATTTAGCAGACATGATTGTTTGAAATCATGTTTATTTAATTTATCGTATATATTTGCAGCCAATATTGCATTTTTAATATATGATTCAATTCTTCGCTGTTTAAAATATAAAATACTTTCTATGTCATAAGTCCTGCCTAATATTAGAGAATCCGTAATTTCATCTTTAAGCTCTGTGGCTTTGATGAAACATTTCATAGCCTCTTCATCTTCATTGCGGTTCTGGTAGATTCGACCTTGATAATAGAGCGTGCGAAGTTTCTCGTCGGGATTCCCTTTTTTTAGGTAATAATCGATGGCCGGTTGTATCACCTCAAATGAGATGGTGTCGATATAGTTCTTGTCGTAGGCCATTGATTTCAGAATGGCATAGCGTGCTTTCTCCTTTTGGGGAGCCATGCCGCCAACATTGATGGATTCAAGAATTGTCAGAGCAGAATCGGGAGCTGTCTCAATAATATTATCAACCTGATCCATCATTTTCATATTTTCAGATTCTCCACACCCGCTAAATAATAGGAGGGAAATGAAAAGGAATGTTGACAATATTATATAGTGAGAATTTTTCATTATATGTGAGGCTAAAAAGAACAGGTGCAAAGTTAATTAAAAATAATAAAAGTGCACAGAAATTTTTAATTCAATTAGTGTATTGACTAAAGATAGACAAAAAGAAGGAGGCCCGCATAATGGGGCCTCCTTCGGGATTGATATGTGAGATTGGAAAGTGTCAGAGATTTCTTACCACACCTGCAAAGAGGATTATGTCGTTTGTTGTCTCTGTGATTGAGAATATAAATGGACGGTTCACATTTACCACTACCGGTTTGTATGGTATTTCTTCACCTGTAGAATTGAATACTAAAGCCCCTGTGACGGCGGCGGCCTCCGCGCCCTCCTCATTAACCTTGATTTTAGCAACCTGCTTCATAAACTCGCAATAGAGATCATCTGCAATCTTTGATAGAGAGCCACTGGTGTTGAAAAGCCGATAAATCCCCAGCTGCTCTCCAACCTCCTTGAGCCGGTTGTTTTCATATTCCAATTCAAATTTGGGCAGAGTCAAGATGCATCCGCAATCGCCTAAGGTATCTTCCATATAATCATCTGAAGAGGCCAATGCTTCTTCAATAGATGTACCTTTATTCGGAAGATATATGTTGAAAGCGTATGTTTTATTTCCGTAAAACAGAGTTATAATCTCACCTGATTGGATTCTGCTATACTTTATTCCATATTCGCCATGCATCATCTCTACTTCCGAGGATTGTCCGTTGGAGGAGATGAAGGTGCCTTTATCTGTTTTTTCGGCATCGAAAGGTTCAGTCCATTTGCCATTGAAATAAAGGGCGTTCACTAAGAACATTAAACCGTCATTGAGAGGTTTCTTCAGAAATTCGGGAATCATTCCATTGGTTTTGTCGGAACACCATTTATTTATGGCATTCTTGGTCTCGACAGTGTTAAGATCCACTATGAAAGAATCCGCATTGAAATTGTCATGAAGCAAATTCATATAATCTGCAGAGGGATTGAATGCATTATCCAACCAGACTGAGTTTGCCGTGGAGAATTTCACCTGATTGTCTGCTTTGGGGAGAACATCTGTCAGAAGGGAATAGAAAGAATTTAGGTTATCAAGATTGGTTCCGAGAGCCGTAGTGATTTCAGCGAGTGTTTCCACATCAGCACCGTTGGCCAGCATGGTGAGGATATTGCTGAACCCGAGCGGGGAAATGAAAACATTTCCATCCGGGTCGATAAGATTGGCTTGCTCCACCGATTTCCGAAGCATATCGTAAGCAAATTTTTTGGTTGACGCATTTGCGTCGCGTTGCGCTGAAGTCAGTTCAATGTATTTGAAATCGGTAGGTTTCTCCGGCTCATCTTCATCCGGCTGTGGTTGAGGAGGGGGGCAAATAACGGGGTTGTTCCCATTGTCATTATCGCATGATACGAGGATGCCAGTGAAAAGAGTCAGGAAGGCAAAGATGAATGCTATCTTTAGTTTCATAACCTATGTTTTTGTCTAAAATATTGTTTTTTTCTATAAGATATGGATAATTAGAAAATACTGCATCTTTAGTTTGAAATTTTTTCACCATTTGAATCGGATACCGATTGGGAAGGTGAATCCCCACGATTGATCGGTCCAAAGATTCGGTACATCGTTCTTGTTTGTGAAATAATGTTGAAGGGTAGGCTCGATGTATATATCAATCTTTTTGGACAAATTGAAGGATAGACCCACGCCGGCGCCTAACGACCAAACCGGGTGAGAATGAAACTTTCCGGTTTTCAGCGCCGGCACCATCCATTTCTCATTTGCTGATGCATAGACAGGATAATAGAAGGCTCCTCCAAGAGAACCATATATCCTTATTCTCGGAATAGAAAAGAATGTAAGGTTCAATTTCACCGGGATGCCGAGGTAGTGCCAATGGCATTCGGTCACAAAACCGGAGTCCTCAAACGTGGAGTGAAGATAGGTGTAGCTTAAGCCTGTTTCGATTCCGAGAGTGGAATTGAAATTCTTCTGTGCTGTAAATGCAAAAGAGATCGGGAGATGGTTGCGGTGAGATTGATTCTTCAATGGAGTTTTGGGGCGCATTCCCCCAATGTCAGCTCTTGAAATGGACTGCTTCCCATCATTGGAGCTATCAGTGCCATCGTCATCATCAGGATCATTGGTGCTATTAAAGCCGGGTTCTGGATCGTCGGGATTCCAATACACCGGCCCGTTACTATCACCGTTCCAATTATTATCTCCATCACCGTTGTTATTTCCCGGAATGCCGTTATTGCCCTGCAGATTGCCATTATTCGCTAATAAATCCTGACTGTTAAAGCCGGTGTTTACTGAGAATGATGCAACCCATTGGTTGTCGGCCGGACTTTCGGAAATGGGGAGGGGGTAGTTCAGATCGGCATAAAGGAAATCATATTCCTCAGCATATCTCAGGGAATCTTTATTCTCACCGGAAGTGTTTTCTGAAAAATTAACAGAATAGTTTATTCCGGTCGGTGTATCATTTACAATTGAATCTGTTAGAACCTCATCTTTAGCAGAGCATGAATCAGTTGAAAGAGGGGCAGATGTAGGCACCTTTTTCATATTTTTGCTGCTGAAAACATTATTGGCGATGTTATTTCTTCTCCTCGCAGGAATAGCTGTAACAGACAAGGTTGAATTGGCAACCTTATTTCTTAAAGCTTTAGAATCTTCCGACTTGACAGGTGCAAAAGAATTGGAGGTGACAAGGCTAAGAGCAGGGGGATTCATCTCTTTCTCAGAATCTTTTCTGACAATATAATATATTGCAGGAACACCCAAAGCGAGGAGAAGCATAAGAATGCCTGCTCTGCTTTTATAATTGTTGATGAGTTGACGGAGTTGAAGTTTTGCTCTGAAGAGCTGGGAGGAGGATGAGTTGGGAGCAATACCAAGGATTTGTGAAATCTCCTTATGCGATTTGTTTTCAAAGACAGCGAGGCGGAACACATTCTTATATCCTGCCGGGAGAGAGTCGATCAGGGAGGTCAGGATGTCGAAGTCAACAACATTCTCTATCAATTGAGGATCCTCGACATCGGGGAGATCATCAATTAGCTGAGCCACGTCGCGCGATTTGAGAAACTTGAGTGATAGGTTTCTCATTATGGTTGCGAGCCAATAATCTATACGCTCGGAATCTCTAAGTGAGTCAAGGCGCGTGAAGGCGATGATGAAGCCATCGTGAAGAATATCCTGGGCATCGTTTATATCGTCAACATATCGCTGTATAAGTGAAAGCATACGGGGCGCAAAGCGTGTATAAAGAAGGTTCATGGCTTCTTTATCACCCTTTTTACACAATTCCACTAATCGGATGTTGTCGATATGTTGACTATCTTTCACGTCATATAAGATATGTGGAGCTTCGAAATACTGCACGCGGATAGAAAATTTTTTTCATTTGCCTGTAAAATTTAAGGGCAAAGTTAGCTTAAATATTCTTAAACAACATTAGATTGCAAGATGTAACTTGCAAAATATACTAAAAATTGAAAGATGGAACTTGCAAAATTATGTTCGAAAAAAAGAAAATGATCAAGAAGCAACTGAAAAGCAACGTAATTTGTTATAAAAGATAAAATAGAAACTATAAAACTATATTATTATGAAAAACACAACTTCAAACTATATAAAGGGTGCCGTCCTCACGATGGCTCTGTTATTCGGTGGTTCTGCCGTAATGGCTCAAAGCAGTTTCGGGGCTCCGGGCGGAGGGGGAGGTTCATCTGCCGCAGCGCCTGGCACTGGTGGAAGCTTCCAGCCCAATGCCCCTATGGGACCTGCGAACGGAATAGGATGGAATCCGGGCCCAGGTGGACCTGGTCCCGGATGGAACAACGGCTGGGGACCGGGATGGAATGGCTGGTATTCCAATCCTCCGGTAGTTGTGAATGTGGCTCCCAATCCTAATCAGGGTGTGGAGAAAGTGATAGCTTGCGGGTATGATGCTCAAGGTATATGGCGAGTGTTGCCGCTGACTGTAGCATATACATACAATGGTGTGCAATATAATGTCACAGTGCTTAATGCATGGAATCCTTGGACCGACTCGTGGAACCGTGGCGTGGATCAAGCGGCATATAACACTTACTATTATCTGCGAGGAGTATATTATAATTTTTATGCTCCGCTGGCTACCGGTACTTATTACTTTAACTTGTAACGGAAAGTGCAACCGCTCTGCGGTTATCCTTCCTCTCCGTTGTAGTTGTTCTCCATTGGTTCGGCGGAGTTCTGACGGTTATTGTTCTTTGGCTTCATGTTTCCAAAGGAATATTTTATTGTCAGGCTGACAGTGCGTCCGCCTCGCCAGCGTTTATTGGTCTGCACGTAATCATCGGTGATTGTGGAGCTTTTGAATTTACGCGAGTCGAAAATGTCGCGTGCGTTCAGGGAGAAAGACCAATTGCCGGCAACTTTCCTGAGGCCTGCATCAACGCTCCAACCGCCTTGATGGGTTCCCATTGCCTCCTTATGTTCAGAAGAGTAACGGCCGGTGGCCTGGAAGGATAGTCCCCAAGGAAGTTTCACGTTAGCCATCATTCGGGCATCCCATGCAAAAGCGTTCTGACTGTCGCGTGCAAGGGTAAACGTGCGCTTGTCGGTGAACTGCTGAGGATCCGGATTATAGGCTATACCCGTATAACTCCAGGCTCCGATATGGTTATTATAGAGGTTCACGGTAGTGGTAAGGTCAAGGTAGCTTTTAAAGAAAGAGTTCTTCAGCACAATCTCTACACCGGAATTCACCTGATTGGCAACATTGACGTTTGTGGAATAAATGATTCCGTCGTACGGGTTAAGGTAGCTGATACGGTTTATCTTGTTATCAGCTGTGCGAACGTAGGCTGATACAGAGATGAGGTGCCACGTGAAACTCTTAAGGTAGTTCAGCTCAAAAGCATTGGAGTATTGCGGCTCAAGTTCCTCGTTACCGTAAGAATAATTGGTGGGGTCTGACGTGTTGAGGAATGAATTGAGCTGGCCGCCCCATGGACGCCTGATGCGTCGGGTGTAGTTAAGCTGAATCTCATTGTCGTAAGGCAAGGAGTAGGAGAGGTAGAGCGAAGGGAAGAGGGCAAACTTGTTTGCTTTGAAGGTATCTGCATCCTTGCGTGAGGTCCAGTAGTCAAGGCTTTGGGAGCGAATCTGCCAAGCCTCGCCTCGTAAGCCGGCCGAGAAACTGAAGTTTTTCACTTTTCCACCCAAAGTGAAATATAAAGCAGAAACGTTGTTCGTATAGATGAAATGATTGTATAGATTCTCAGCCACAACCATATCCTCGGGGGAAGTTCCCTGCAAGGTAGTGTTAGGTGAGTTTTCGTGACTGTAGTTCCCGTTGAATCCGGCTTCGAGTTTCAGCCAGTCGGTGAGCTGTTGCGTGTAGTCAACTTTCGCTTCCCACGTGTTAGAATGGATTGGCATCTCCTGTTCGCGGTATTCCTTGATGGTAAGGTCGGTGGCATCATAATGCTGTTGTTCGGTGTATGAATCCCACGAAGGCCCACCCCAGAAGTTATAGGCGACCATTGCATCGATGGTATGATTATCATTCCACTTGTGTGTATAGCCCCATTCGGCATGCGCGCCACGATGATTGCTTCTTGTGCGTGATACCTCAAAGTTGGTGTTCCATAGATTTGGCACCGTAGAAAGATAATGCGTGTCGGAATGGCCCCAGCGGTGACCGAACATTCCGAAGGCATTAACATAGAAGTCATCCTTATCGGTGAGATGATAGGTGGCGCCTGCGCGGATGAAGAGGTTATTGCCATGATGCGGACTGCGCGCATCGGAATTTGTGAAAGTGCCATCGTTGAAAAGGCGCCGCATCTCGCTCCCTCCGGTGTTATGACGCATGCGGAAGCCGATGCTTGCGTATGTATCCCACTTTGAAGAATTGTAATTGATGTTGAACGATGCGTTGCCGCCACCTCTGGAGTTCCCGCTTAGTTCAGCACTCCCAAAGTATCCTCCGCGACGGTCTTTTTTAAGGATGATGTTGATGATGCCTGATGTTCCTTCGGGACTATATTTTGCAGAAGGATTGGTTATCACTTCAATGCGGTCGATGCTCTCTCCGGGAATCTGTTCGAGAATCTGAGCGCGGTTGTCGGCCGTCAATCCCGAATCCTTGCCGTTGATCCATATCGTCACCGACGAATCCCCGCGCAATGAAACCTCTCCATCTTGGTCAACCTCCACCGATGGGATTGACTCAAGTAGCTCCGAAGCCGATTGGCCTGCGGAGGCAATGTTTGCATCTACGGAGAACACCTTCTTGTCGAGCTCGAAGCGCATCTGGCTCTTGATTCCCTCCACTACCACCTCCTGGAGCACTTTGGTATCATCAGCGAGGGTGATCTTACCCAACTTTATATCGGCGCCTGCGATTTTCACGGGACGCTCCTGATTCACAGATCCGACGTTGGTAATCTTCACTATATAGGAACCATCCGGCACATTGGCAAGGGAGAAATTTCCCGCCTCATCAGTGGAAGCCGTTATCTGCAATGGTTTGCCGGTCTTGGCATTGAAAATTTGAACAGTGACGAAATCCATCGGCTCTCCCGATTCCTTATTCACAACAGTTCCGCTTACGTTACCCTTGGCGAAGAGAAGGGTGGGAATGGTTAACATCCCGCTTACCAAAAGATTTTTTATCTTCATAATAATTCCTGTCGGGCGCGTGAGGGGAGAGGAGAACCCGGCGGCAGGTTAAGTTTATAATAAAAATGTACTGATTGAAAACTCGGCGAATATGAACACCTATTATGCGACAATGGCATAAAAGGAAAGTTTAAAAATAAGGGGAATTTTAAATAATTTTTACAATTCTATGAAAAAAAAGCCCTAATCAATACTTATTTTTAGTTTGTTTCCCGTAAAATTTTATTAAATTCGCAAAACCTAAGTTATAAACTTGAAAAAGGAAAATTATAAACAACAATAATACATTATGAAACAGGACGAAGAAGTTTATACCACCGACACTGGTTTGCCCGAAAACGCATTTCGCGAGCTTGCGGCAGATGAGAAATATGTGCCGGTGATGCATCCTGCCCACGACCAAGAGGAGGTGACACTCTACTCCGTGTCGATGGGTTTGCTGATGGCTATCGTGTTCAGTGCGGCGGCCGCCTACCTTGGCCTTAAGGTGGGACAGGTGTTCGAGGCCGCTATCCCAATCGCTATCATTGCGGTGGGTCTCAGTGGAGCTTTGAAAAAGAAAAATTCACTCGGACAGAACGTGATCATTCAGTCGATCGGTTCTTGCTCGGGCGTGATTGTGGCAGGTGCCATCTTCACCCTGCCGGCTCTTTACATTCTAAAGGCAAAATATCCGGAAATCACCGTTGAGTTCTATCAGATATTCCTTTCTTCCCTTTTGGGAGGCATATTGGGTATCCTTTTCTTCATACCATTCCGCAAGTATTTCGTTAAAGACATGCACGGCAAGTATCCCTTCCCCGAAGCCACGGCTACCACTCAGGTGCTCGTTTCGGGTCAGGCATCAGCCAAGTCTGGCGATAGCGGACAGGCCAAGACCCTTATCATAGCATCGCTTATCGGCGGTATCTATGATTACATCGTTGCAACCTTCGGATGGTGGGCTGAGACCATTCAGACCACAGCCGCTTCCTGGGGACAGACAATAGCGGAGAAAACGAAAGTGGTTCTCTCCTGCAACACCGGTGCCGCACTTCTCGGTCTCGGTTATATTGTCGGCCTCAAATATGCATTCGTGATCTTTGCCGGATCTGTATTTGTATGGTGGGTTGTCATTCCTTTGCTCGGCACCTACGGCACTCCCGAATTTCAGGCAATGGCTCCCGATGCGCTCTTCGCGGAATATGCACGTAAGATGGGTATCGGAGGTATAGCCATGGCCGGAGTGATCGGCATTGTCAAGTCGTGGCCTATCATCTGCCAGGCTGTGGGCTTGGCCGGACGTGAATTTAAGGGAGGGGCTAAGGCCGCTACTGAAATGCGCTGGCAGCTCGACATATCAATGAAGCAGGTTGTGTTCTTCATCCTCATAGCATTGGTTGCGGTGTTCCTCTTCTTCTGGTTTGGCGTGATTCACACATTCTGGCAGGCGGCCGTAGCATGGCTTGTTGTCACCATCATCGCTTTCCTCTTTACCACAGTTGCCGCCAATGCAATCGCTATCGTAGGTAGCAACCCTGTATCGGGAATGACCCTTATGACGCTGATCATCGCCTCTGCTATTTTTGTAGGTATAGGCCTTAAAGGTCAGCAAGGTATTGTTGCATCAATGGTTATCGGAGGCGTGGTGTGTACAGCCCTCTCTATGGCCGGCGGTTTTGTAACCGACCTTAAGATTGGTTACTGGCTCGGCTCAACTCCCAAGAAGCAGGAGACATGGAAATTCCTCGGCACATTGGTATCGGCCGCGACCGTTGGCGGTGTAATAATCGTGCTTAATAAAGTGTATGGATTCACCGGCGACAATGCCTTGGTTGCACCTCAGGCTAATGCAATGGCCGGTGTGATAGAACCGCTTATGATGGGTGGCGAGACTCCTTGGATTCTTTATATGACGGGCGCAATTCTCGCCCTACTGCTCAACTGGCTTGGTGTTCCGGCCTTGGCATTCTGTCTCGGTATGTTCATTCCGTTGTCGCTTAACACACCGATGCTTGTGGGCGGTGCAGTATCTTATTTTGTAGGCAATTCTTCAAAAGATAAGAAAACCAACGATGCGCGTCGCGATCGCGGAACGCTCATCTCCTCCGGTTTGATTGCCGGCGGTGCCCTATTCGGGGTATTTGCCGCCATCACCCGCTTTGCAGGATATGAATATCAGAATCCCCTTGGCGGAGGCACGACCCAGATCCTGGGTTGCGTGGCTTACGCCCTCCTCATCTGCTACCTGATGTGGGATAGCAAGAGAGCGAAGTAAGAAGAATAAATTCAAATTAACATATTAATTTAAAGGCGCATCGGAGGGTAAAATCCTCGGATGCGCCTTTAAAGCATTACATGTCAGGTATGGGATTATTTCCTCTTTACCACCCATTCATCAATTCTTCGTTTTTCTGATGAATAGTTTATGCCTATTTCGATTATAGTTCGGGAATCGACACTCCAGGGGAGGGCGTATTCCTTCTCTTCAATCTGGCGGAGGGCTTCCTCTGCCGAGCGGTTGTATTTCAATTCCATAATATAGACGAAGTCGGAGGTACGTAATAGGATATCTATGCGACCGTCTGAATTTCTTACTTCCGCGTCGGCATGCATACCTACTAAAGAGAATATCAGAAGCATTGCATTCTGAACATTCCGCTCTTCATCAAATTTCAAGTCATGTCCAAAACCGGCAAAGAGCGACTGCAAGCGGGTCATAAAATCATTAACCTTTCCTTCTCTTATTTCCATGACAAGGTTGAAGATAAAAGGAGCAACCTTTGACTGAGATAAAGATGAATAGTAGGGGAGAAGATATTCAAAGAATCCTTTTTTTACCTCCATATTTGGAAGGCCAAGATGATAAAGAGAAAACTGTTCGTTATATTTTTTAATTGTGAGATAACCTGTTTGATACAGTAATGCCTCTAAAGAGATATTTTCAATATCCAGGCCTTCGAGAGTGAATCGGTCACAGATAATATGCATCACTTCCTCCAAATCAGCATCCGTTCGTTTCAACTGTTCCGCCAAAAGGGTTGGCGTGCCGGAAGAAATCCAGTAATTGCTGTATTTCCTTTTGGCAAACACTTGAAGAAGAGAGAACGGATTGTATATATCAGGACACTCTTCAGAGAAGTGATAACCATCGTAGTTCCGCTTTAATTCCGCAATCTCCTGAGCTTCAGTACGCTGATATTTCTTAGACAATTCGCAGATTCCCTCGTTGAAATTATCAAGTAATTCCTCTTCCGTAATGCCACAGATAGCGGCGAAATCTTCGTCAAAAGAGATATCGCTGAGATTGTTCAGGTCTGAGAATATGCTTAGTTTGCCAAATCGAGTCACTCCTGTAAGGAATACCAGCCTAATATAATCGGCTGAACTTTTGAAATTGGAGTAGATGGAGGCAAGGGCATTCCTATATAATTCAAACTGCTCAGGGTTATTGATATTATTAACCAATGGCTTGTCATATTCATCCACTAATATAATGACCCCTTTGCCCGTTCGTTGAAATGCAGTTCTTATTATGGTTGCAAGCCTTTGGGCGAGTGTAGAATCCTTGACATCCACTTCATAAATTTCTTCCCATTCGCGCAGCTGACGGCCGAGGACATCATTCAGTTCGTCAGGCTTCGTGTATTTACTTGTATTCAAGTCAATATAAAGAACAGGATACGGTTCCCACTCCCATTCCATTGTATCTGCATATAGGCCCTTGAACAGTTCCCTTTCCCCCTTAAAGAAAGATTTGAGGGTGGAAAGAAAAAGCGACTTCCCGAAACGGCGAGGACGCCCCAAGAAGTAATATTGACTGCCGGTTACAACTTTTTCAATAAAACGCGTTTTATCTACATAAAGGAATTCCCCTTTGCGTAATACTTCAAACGACTGTTGGCCGATCGGATATTTTATCTTCTTGCTTACCATTCTTTCAGATACTATCTTTAAATATAATTGGCAGTTTATGCAAAGATAGTCAATTTTTGAATGTATGACAACAAGGGGGCGGAGATTTAAGATATTTGTGAAAAAATAAGGGAGAAATCGAGCGTAAAGAGCGATTGATTAAGGAATTATTTCCGTAATTGGAGATAAATGCTTAACTTTGCAGACAATTAGATGAGGAGAATTGATTTTCTCTTTCCATTAAATAAAAGATAAGAACAACTTCCTTTTAACGATCGTAAATTAGTTTACACAACTTCAATAGGTAAAAAAGTATGAAAGCTTACGTTTTTCCCGGTCAGGGCGCTCAGTTCGTTGGAATGGGCAAGGACCTCTACGACAACAATGCTGAAGCAAAAGAACTTTTTGAGAAAGCCAATGATATCCTCGGTTTCCGAATCACCGACCTTATGTTTAACGGCACAGAGGAGGATCTGAAGCAGACAAAGGTGACTCAGCCTGCCATTTTCCTTCATAGCGTTCTTCTTGCCAAGAGCCTTGGCGATGATTTCAAGCCTGATATGGTTGCCGGTCATTCTCTGGGTGAGTTCTCAGCTCTTGTTGCCGCCGGAGCCCTCAGTTTCGAGGATGGCCTGAAGCTCGTATCCAAGCGCGCTCACGCAATGCAGAAGGCTTGCGAGGCTCAGCCCTCTACAATGGCGGCTGTGCTTGCACTCCCTGATGAGAAGGTTGAAGAACTTTGTGCGGAAGTTGATGATGTAGTAGCTCCTGCCAACTATAACTGTCCGGGTCAGGTTGTCATTTCCGGTACGGTTCCGGGTATCGATGCCGCCTGCGAAAAGATGCTTGCCGCAGGCGCTAAACGAGCTCTCAAGCTTAAAGTGGGTGGAGCCTTCCACAGCCCCCTTATGCAGCCGGCTCACGATGAACTTGCCGCCGCAATCGAGACTGTAGAGTTCAAGACACCGGTTTGCCCCGTATATCAGAATGTGGATGGCAAGCCTCATACCGACCCCGAAGAGATCAAGGCTAATCTTGTGAAGCAGCTCACCGCCCCTGTGCGTTGGACTTACGATGTGGAAGCCATGATTGCCGACGGTGCAACTGAATTTGTTGAACTGGGCCCCGGCTCCGTGCTTCAAGGTCTTGTAAAGAAGATTAACCGCGGTGTCGAGACCAGCGGAATGCAATAACAGAAAATAATTAATAATTACCCTATGAATATAGCTATTGTAGGCGCCAGCGGCGCAGTAGGACAAGAGTTCCTCAGAGTGCTCGATGAGCAGAACTTTCCAATCGACAACCTCCGTCTATTCGGCTCCAAAAGGAGTGCGGGTGAGACACGCTCTTTCAGGGGCAAGGAGATAGTGATAGAGGAATTGACGCGCGACTCCGATTTTTCCGGCGTGGATATTGCATTCACATCTGCCGGAGCAGGAACATCAAAGGAGTATGCAGATGTGATCACTAAGCACGGCACGTTGATGATCGACAACAGTTCTGCTTTCCGCATGGATGAAGATGTTCCCTTGGTAGTGCCTGAGGTGAACGCTGCCGATGCCCTTGAACGCCCACGCAATATCATAGGAAATCCTAACT
This sequence comes from uncultured Porphyromonadaceae bacterium, assembly GCA_947178165.1. Taxonomy (GTDB): domain Bacteria; phylum Bacteroidota; class Bacteroidia; order Bacteroidales; family Muribaculaceae; genus Lepagella. Next base: position 33,061 of record CAMWXH010000007.1, read on the forward strand.
GCACCACCATTCAGATGGTGGTTGCCTTGAAGCCTATCGACGACCTATCTCATATAAAACGGGTGAGGGTGGCCACTTATCAGGCGGCCAGCGGTGCCGGAGCGGCGGCGATGGATGAGTTGCGCAACCAATATGTGCAGCTTGCCAACGGGGAGGAACCCACTGTTGAAAAATTCAAGCATCAGCTTGCCTACAATGTGATTCCCCATGTTGATGTCTTCACCGATAACGATTACACAAAGGAGGAGATGAAGATGTTCAACGAGACCCGCAAGATAATGCATTCCGATATCCGCGTCTCTGCGACATGTGTGAGGGTGCCAGTTTTGCGTGCCCACAGCGAGGCAGTCTGGGTAGAAACAGAAAAACCGTTAACGATCGAAGCCGTTTCAGAGGCCTTTGAGAAAGCTCCGGGTCTGATTGTATGCGAAGAGAAGGAAGGTGAGAAATTCTATCCTATGCCCTTGCATATAGCTGATAAGGATCCTGTTTATGTAGGGCGTCTGCGCAAAGATTTGTGCGATGAAAACGGCCTGTCGTTCTGGGTTGTCGGCGATCAGATCAAGAAAGGGGCAGCGTTGAATGCCGTGCAGATTGCACAATGGCTTCTTGAGAATGACCCTAAGTTCAAGAAATGATCCTGCTTAATTGTAGCATTGTGAGGTGACGTTGTTGATAAGAATTCCACCAATAACGTAAAAAGAGAGAGGGAACCTTTATTATAGGGCTTCCTCTCTCTTGTTTCGGATGATTTAATAAATTATTTATGACCGCATCCCGTGCCGTCGAAGCAGTGAGTGCAGACCTTGCATTTCGGCAGGCCGATAGCTTCGATAAGATTTTCAAGAGTATTAAATTTCAGCGAAGTCAAGCCGAAATTTTCACGCAGAATCTCCACCATCCGGTTATATTCCGGGCTGTCGGTCTGAGCATATTTTTCAAGATTCTTGTTGGGGTCACCTTCAAGATCCTTGATCACACGTCGTGTGATAAGCTCAAGGTCGCTTTTTGAGGCGGTGAAGTTTACGAAAGGACAGCTATAGATCAAGGGTGGGCAAGCTATTCGAATGTGTACCTCTTTTGCGCCATAGTCGTAAAGCACGCGAGTGTTATCGCGAAGCTGGGTGCCCCTCACAATAGAGTCATCACAAAGCAGAACACGGTTCCCTTTCAGGATGGCTGCATTCGGGATAAGCTTCATTTTTGCAACAAGCTCACGCATATCTTGACGTGGTGGAGTGAAGCTGCGTGGCCAAGTCGGAGTGTATTTTGAAATTGCCCGAGTGTAGGGCACACCCTTGCCGCAAGCATATCCTAAAGCCATGCCTACCCCTGAATCAGGGATACCACAAGCGCAATCCACTTCAGTGGAATCTTTTTTACCCATCTCGAACCCGAACCGGAAACGGGCATCTTCCACATTGCGGCCTTCGTATGTCGATGTAGGGAAGCCATAATAAACCCAAAGGAATGAACAAACCTGCATCTCCTCGCCCGGTTCTTTCATAACCTCCAGTCCGTCGGCGTGTAGCCTGACAATTTCACCGGGACCGAGATCACGCACGATTTCAAAGTCGAGGTTAGGGAAGGCTGTGCTTTCTGAGGTGGCGGCCATAGCGCCCTCTTTTTTACCTATCACAATCGGAGTGCGCCCGTAACGGTCGCGGGCTGCAATGATGCCGTCAGTGGTGAGGATAAGCATAGAGCATGAGCCTTTTACCTTCTCATACACATTCTCTATTCCTTCGCGGAAAGATTTTTTTTGGTTGATCAGCATTGCCACCAGCTCAGTCTGGTTGGTATATCCTGAAGAAAGTTCGGCAAAATGCTGGTTGCTGTCGAGCAGTTCCTTTTCAAGTTCCTCGAGATTAAGGATTTTTGCTACAGTGACAATAGCGAAACGTCCCAGATGTGAATTGATCATGATGGGTTGCGCATCGGTGTCGCTAATAATTCCTATTCCTGAATTGCCGCTGAACTTATCGAGGTCGGGTTCAAATTTCGTGCGGAAATAGGTTGATTGAAGATTGTGGATTGAGCGGGCAAAGCGTCCTGTCTCCTGATCGTAAGTGGCCATGCCTCCGCGGCGTGTGCCAAGATGTGAATTGTAGTCTGTGCCATAAAACAGATCATTGACACACGACTCCTTAGACACGGTTCCAAAGAAACCTCCCATAGAAACTTTTGTTTTTCGTTATTAAGACGCTGCAAAGTTAATAATTTTTTAGTATCCGATACATATTTTTGATGTTAAATAAATAGCGGCCTTGTTTAATCGTGAAATTATTTTTAAATTTGTGCAAAAGGAGGAATGGCTATGAATTGTATTTCTCTTAAGTTTCCTTTGTGATGAGCAGAAGAAATTATTTAAAATTTATAGGCTACTTACAGGTAATAGGAATAATCTTGGTGGTATTGGGGCATTCCTTTCATGAATATCCCGATGCTCATCATGGTTATAGCCTACTTGTTGTAAGGATGATTTATAGTTTCCACATGCCACTTTTCATATTCATCTCTGGTTTTCTTCTCTATTATGTAGGTTTTTTAGGGAAAGAGAGGAAACAGACTCCCGGGATATATATCTATCAGAAAATTAAGAGGCTTATTATACCCTACATTGTATTAACGACAGTTACGTTCCTCCCGCGTGCATCTTTGTCGATGATGGCGGATGATAAGCTTCATACGGACTTGGCTACTTTCTTGAGGTCTTTTTTCTATGGTAACTCTCTTGTCATACCTTTTTTTTGGTTCCTTCAGGCCAGTTTTATACTTTTAATTGTTTGTTATTCAATATTATATATTAGTCATCGCACATGTAATGGAGAAAAAGGGGGGATTATCACCCTTCTTATAATAAGTATTGCATTATATTTTTTGCCTCTGCAGGTCTCGACATTTTGGTCTTTTAACAAAATATGTGCATTAGGAATATATTTTGTCATTGGTATCTGTTATGGATACGGATATGAAAGAATTGATCGCATTGTCCCTTGGAACTCGGTAATATTTCTAATAATAATGGGATGTATATGGGCAGTATCATTTTATTTCACCGAAAATACCGGATGGGTATGGATATGTGCTATGGCGGGAATAATGATGTGCATCTCTTTTGCAAAATTATTGGTGCGTTATAAGTTTACTTTCCTTGATCATCTAATAGGGGCAAATTATATCATTTTTCTGTTGTCATGGTATTTTAATATATGTATGCAACAGGTGCTCCATCATTTCACAAATTACTATTGGTGGGTATATACGCTCTTGTCATTGTTTTTCGGTATATATGTGCCGTATATATTTTATAGATGGATGGAACGGCATAAAGAGAAGCATATTGTAAAGGGATTGGCTTTCTTATTGGGACAGCAATTTAAAAATCGCAGGTAGGATATTATTCTAAGGGGAAATGAAGATAATATTGATTTAGTGTGTCAGTATCTTTTAGTCCAAAATCGTATAAGGCCGGCAAAATGTTTAAATGCCAGCCGAGAAAGCGGGTTCCGTCTTGTTGTTCTTCTCCAGTCGTGGATGATACTGAACTCAGGGAGATAATCTATGGTGAGACCATGTTTTTTCACGCGAGCGCAATAATCTGCATCCTCGGGTCCATAAAAAATCCTCTCATCAAGAGGTCCGACAATATCATAAGTAGTTTTCCTCATCATCTGGCAAGCTCCGATAACATACCAAGGGTGACGTTTCTTCATCTCCTGGTGTTCACTATTAAGTTCCTTGCCCGGACGGAATATATGAGAAAGTTTTAACCATAATCCCGGATAGGGCTTGGCGCTTGACTGCAGTTCTCCTTCCGGGGAGAAAAGAGCCGGTGCGCAGATTCCACAAGAATGGTTAGAAATAATGTATTCAAGCAATCCGTCTATGGCTTCCTGTGTGATTATAGTGTCATTATCGAGTATCAGCAGGCAATCCGCCTCGCAACTTCTCAATCCAATATTTCTGCCGGTTGCAACTCCTCGGTTTTCATCCAGCTTTATTATCCTTATTCTGCCCTCTATATAAGGATCTTTTTTTAATCTGTTTCGAATAGCTTGCTCCGTCCCGTCAGTAGATCCGTTATCCACAATCACCGCTTCGACATCGATATGTGATGATAGATAAGGTATTAGGGATTCCAGAAGCCGGAGAGTATGTGTTTTCTGGTTACAAGTGAGGATGACAATGCTCAATAACATCAGTGGAAAAGTTTTATACGTAATGCTTTTGCGGCGGCTTTAAATTCATCCCATGACGTGAATCTCCTTATTTGTTTCCAAATAAACGAAGGCGTAAGGAAATATTGAAGATTATTACGGAAAAGAAGTCGTTCCATCTCCTCTGCAGATATATTGGGAAGATTGAGGATGGAATCATGTTGTACATCAGTTGGACGATATTCCCCACCTTTTATCCAGCCGTTCTCCTTACAAACCTTATAATAGTCGGTTCCAGGGAAGGGAGAGACAATGTTGAACATCACTTGATCCACTTTAAGTCGCTTTGCTTCGCGAAGAGTGTGACGCACCGTCTCCCGTGTTTCAAGAGGGGAAGAGCCAATAAGCACATTAAGCTTGACAGGGACGTTATATTTCTTTAACAATCCAACAGCTCTGTAAATGTCTTCAGGTTTTATTCCTTTGCGGATATAGTCAAGTATGCCGGGATCGAAAGACTCTATACCAAGGTCAACATATTTACAACCGCTTTCTCCCAAAATACGGGCTATAGGCTCTGTGATCGCGTCAACTCTTGCTTGACATCCCCATATCAGACCATGCTTGCGCATGATACGGCATATTTCTGATGTTCTTTCCTCGTTCCATATAAAGTTATCGTCCATAAAACCAATGGCTTTATAACCCTGTTCTGCCAACATGTCAATTTCCTGCTCGATACTGTTGATAGAACGGAAGCCGATGGTGGGTTTGCGTCCCGGATGGTCTCTGGAAAATTCAATTTCGCGTGCGAAGGTAAGCGATGATGGCACGCAATATATGCACCGATATGGACAATTGCGTGAGGTGAACATCGTGGTGTAGGGGCCTGTCTTGAGCTTAGGGTTGTGATAAGTCTGATTTCCGAGAAGGTCTCGAGCTGGGAAGGGAAGTGAATCAAGATCAGGGTTAAGAGGCCTAGAGGAATTGTTGACTATCGCCCCATTATTATCCATATAGCTTAATCCTTTTATTTGGGAAAGTGATAGATCAGAGTTTAGCTCAAAATATCTCAGTAGTTCAATAAGGGTCAATTCCGGCTCCCCACGTAACACATAAATGTGTTTATCGGTGAGTACTTTATTAACATAGTGTGTAGCCCCTGGGCCAAGTAGTAAAATTGGTGTTTCAGGATGATTGATTCTTATGTGGCGAATAGCCTCAATGTCTGATTCTAAGGAAAGATTCACAATCCAGATGGCGTATGCATCAGACTTGTCATTTGCCAGGAAGGAATCAAAGTTCACACCTCGTTTGCTATTGAAAACAAAATCTTCGAACGCTACCTCACAGCCACCTAGTTCGCGTGCGGTTGCCGCCGCTGTAAGTTCGTAAATATTAATCATCGGATACACAACACGAGTGCAACCGGCTGAGCGCTCAGCCGGATATTTGTTGTCATAGCAAGGGGGAACAAGAAAAGTAAGTTTCATAGATTTATAACGTGATTCGGATCTATATTATTGCTAATGGATAATTGGATTATTACCATGCCCTGCTTCTCAGTCCCAAATGATTGCCAACTTCATTATAAAAATAAGTTAAAAATCAGATGGGTGACATAAAAATTTTGCTATGTCGGCAGAATTTATTAATTTTGCGAGCCGATTATATCCAGTTTTAATCACCGTGCGGTATCCCGGAAAGGGTTTTGGCCGACCCCGAAGGTAGTTCCGGCGGTATATAACTAACATTTAACCAATATTTTAAAGTGGATACATTAAGCTATAAAACGCTATCAGCCACCCCGGAGACAATCCAGAAGAATTGGGTGGTTATCGATGCGGAGGGCCTCGTGCTCGGCCGCGTATGCTCTGAGATCGCAAAGATTCTCCGTGGCAAAAACAAACCTTCATTCACTCCCAACCTCGACTGCGGCGACAACGTGATCGTTATCAATGCCGATAAAGTTGTCCTCAATGGCGACAAGATGTCGAAGCGTGAGTATCTCCGTTACACAGGCTATCCCGGCGGTCAGCGCAGCTACACTCCCGGCGACCTCATGGAGAAGAGTTTCAAGAAGACCATAAAGCCCGGTCGTCATCCCCTTTTCATCAAGGTGGTAAAAGGCATGCTTCCCAAAACAAAACTTGGTGCAGCTCAGCTCAACAACCTTTATGTTTATAACGGCAGCGAGCATCCTTTCGAGGCAATGAATCCCACAGTAATCGATCTCAAAATTAAGAAATAAGGAAGATGGAAAAAATTAATGCAATTGGTCGCCGCAAGGCAGCTGTAGCCCGTGTTTATCTCACAGAGGGTAACGGTAACATCGTTATCGACAAGCGTCCGCTTGAGGTTTATTTTCCCTCTTCAATCCTTCAGTATGTAGTGAAGCAACCTCTTCTCACTCTCGATTGCGTAGAGAAGTATGACATCGTTGCTCACCTCGACGGCGGCGGCTATAAAGGCCAGGCAGAGGCTCTCCGTCTCGCTATCGCCCGTGCCCTCGTTAAAATCAATCCCGAAGACAAGCCGGCCCTTCGTGCGGAAGGTTTCATGACTCGCGACCCGCGTGCCGTAGAGCGTAAGAAACCCGGTCAGCCCAAGGCCCGTAAGCGCTTCCAGTTCAGCAAGCGTTAATCTGTATATTATTCATATATCTTCAAGATTATCGGCACTGAACAAAAAATCTCACTCCTCTATGCTCTCCTCGGTGTTTAGTATCTAAATCCACGAGATGGACACGTTCCCTACCCGCGGATTGTAAAATCAGAAGAACGTAAACAAAAAAAAGAAAAGAAAAAAGAATGGCAACACCAACATTCGATCAGCTCCTTGAGGCAGGATGTCATTTCGGACACCTCAAACGCAAATGGAATCCCGCAATGGCTCCCTACATTTTCATGGAGCGCAATGGTATCCACATCATAGATCTTTATAAGACAGCAGCCAAGATTGAAGAGGCTTCTCAGGCACTCCGTCAGATTGCAAAGAGCGGCAAGAAGGTTCTCTTCGTGGCTACTAAGAAACAGGCCAAAGAAGCTATCGCCAACAAAGCTAAGGAAATCAATATGCCATACGTGATTGAGCGCTGGCCCGGCGGTATGCTTACCAACTTCCCCACTATCCGCAAAGCAGTCAAGAAGATGACTACCATCGACAAGATGCTTAAGGATGGCACTTTCGACAATCTCTCAAAGCGCGAGAAACTTCAGATCACTCGTCAGCGCGCAAAACTTGAGAAAAACCTTGGTTCTATCGCCGACCTCGGTCGTCTTCCGTCAGCTCTCTTCGTGGTTGACGTCATGAAAGAGCACATTGCAGTTGCAGAGGCAAAACGCCTTGGCATACCTGTGTTCGCAATCGTCGATACAAACTCTAATCCTGATGACGTTGATTTCGTGATCCCGGCAAATGATGACGCATCAAAGAGCATCGAGGTTATCCTTGAGGCTGTTTGCGGTGCTATGGCAGAGGGTCTCGAAGAGCGCAAGGTAGAGAAAGTTGACGCACCTGAAGAGAAAGAAGATGGTGAGGCTCCCGCAGCCGGCAAGCGTCGTCGCGTTCGTCGTAATGAAGAGCGTGCCGCAGCTCCCGTTGAGGCTGAGGTTGAAGTGAAGGAAGAAGTTAAAGAAGCTGAGTAATTCAGATCTCTTATAAGCGGCTTTCCTTTATAGATATTAAAGGGTAGCCGCTTTTCTCTTTTAAAGAATATTATTTTTATAAGAATATACTGAAATGGCAGTAAGCATAGAAGATATCAAGAAATTGCGCCACATGACCGGCGCAGGTATGATGGATTGCAAGAATGCACTCGCTGAGACTGATGGCGACATTCAGGCTGCAATCGAAATCATCCGTAAGAAAGGTCAGGCTGTAGCGGCAAAACGCGAAGACCGTCAGGCAGCCGAAGGTTGTGTTCTCTCAGGCGTTAAGCCAGGTTTTGCAGCTATCGTTGCTTTGAAATGTGAGACTGACTTCGTTGCAAAGAACGAGTCTTTCCGCGCCCTTACAAAGAAGATCCTTGACGCAGCTGTTGAAGCTGGCGCAAAGTCTCTCGACGAAGTTAAGGCTCTTAGCCTTGACGGCCGCACAGTTGAGGAACATATCACCGATGAGATCGGCAAGACAGGTGAGAAGATGGAACTTGGTGCTTACGAATGCATCGAGGCCGCTTCTGTTGCAGGCTACGATCACCTCGGCAATAAGCTTGCTACAATCGTAGGTTTCAACCTCGATAATGTACCCACTGAAGTAGGCAAGGAGATTGCAATGCAGGTTGCTGCAATGAATCCTGTGGCTGTTGCTCGTGAGGACGTTCCTGCAAACCTTATCGAGGAGGAGAAGAATGTTGCTATCGAAAAGACCAAGCAGGAGCAGGTTCTTAAGGCTGTTGAAGGCGCACTCCGCAAGGCCGGCTTGAATCCTAACCACTTCGATACAGATGAGCACATCTCTTCTAACGTGACCAAAGGCTGGATCACAGAAGAGGAGGCCGCTAAGGGGCGTGCAATCATCGCTGAGGTTTCTGAGCAGAAGGCCGGTAACCTTCCCGAGCAGATGATTGAGAACATCGTTAAGGGTCGTATCAACAAGTACTACAAAGAGAACTGTCTTCTTGAGCAGGCATACACTCGCGACGCATCTCTTACTGTAGGCCAGTATCTCGACAAAGAGATGAAGGGTCTCGTAGTAGTAGGCTTCAAGCGTGTAAACCTCAACGAGGATTAATCAGAATATAATATCCAAATAAAAAGTGGCATTTCTGGAATGGAAATGCCACTTTTTATTTGGATGCTTTTATGGTGGGATAGGTATGTCTAAATTTATTCATGACAAAAAAAGCCGGTGCGTTCAACACACCGGCTTTCTTGATTATTACAATTCTTATTATTTCTTGCGAGCGATTTTCTTGTAGCCATAAACTGCGCGGTCGCCAAGTTCCTCCTCAATGCGGAGAAGCTGGTTATACTTAGCCATACGGTCAGAACGGCTTGCAGAACCGGTCTTGATCTGACCTGCGTTCATTGCAACTGCGAGGTCAGCGATAGTTGCATCTTCAGTCTCGCCTGAGCGGTGTGAGATAACGGCAGTGTAGTTGTTACGCTGTGCCATCTGAACGGCGCGGAGAGTTTCAGTGAGCGAACCGATCTGGTTAACCTTAACAAGGATAGAGTTTGCACAACCTTCCTCGATACCTTTCTCAAGATACTTAACGTTAGTTACGAAGAAGTCATCACCAACGAGCTGGCAACGGTCGCCGATAAGGTCGGTAAGGATCTTCCAGCCTGCCCAGTCGTTCTCATCCATACCGTCTTCGATAGAATCGATAGGATATTTAGTGATAAGCTCCTCGAGATATTTAGCCTGCTCCTCGCTTGTGAGCTTCTTGCCGTTAAGCTCTTTCTCTACGCCATTCTTGAGGTGAGTGTAGTCATATACGCCATCGTGATAGAACTCAGAAGAAGCGCAGTCGAGACCGATAGTCACATCCTTTCCGGGCTCGTAACCGGCTTTCTTGATAGCCTCAACGATAACGTTAAGAGCATCCTCTGTGCCTTCAAGCTTGGGAGCGAAACCACCCTCGTCGCCTACAGCTGTGCTGAGGCCGCGGGCTTTAAGAACGCTCTTGAGGTTGTGGAACACCTCTGTTCCCATGCGGATACCCTCTTTGAAGCAGCATGCACCGATAGGACGGATCATGAACTCCTGGAAACAGATAGGAGCATCAGAGTGAGCGCCACCGTTGATGATGTTCATCATAGGAACGGGGAGAACGTATGTGTCGCATCCGCCGATGTAGCGGTAGAGAGGCATATCAAGATAGTTGGCAGCTGCCTTGGCAACAGCGAGAGAAACACCGAGGATGGCGTTTGCACCGAGGTTAGACTTAGTGGGGGTGCCATCGAGGGCGAGCATGATATTGTCAACACCGATCTGGTCGAGAGCGCTGTGGCCCTTGAGGGCGCCTGCAATAGGACCGTTCACGTTGGCAACCGCTTTCTGAACGCCTTTACCCATATAGCGGTTCTTGTCGCCGTCGCGGAGCTCAAGAGCTTCGTTCTCGCCTGTAGATGCACCGGAGGGAACAGCTGCACGGCCCATAACGCCGCTTTCAAGGATTACGTCAACTTCTACTGTGGGATTACCGCGTGAGTCAAGGATCTCACGACCGATTACTTTTTCAATTTTCATAACTTAAATAATTATAAGTAAGATTATTTCTGTATCTATTATTTAGGGTCATTGACAAAGGGGAAACCTATCAGGGCATATAATCTCCTTTACCATTGCAAAGTTAACAATAATTTCCCGATTTTGCATTATTCCAACGGATTATATTTAGACCTCATTCAATAAAAGATGTTAAAATGCCAGAGCGGCTATCTTCGAGCTAAAATATTCTTTTTCAGAAGGAGCAACCTTCGCGTTGCGACTGAAGGAAAAGGATATTTGAGCCGGAGAGAGCCGGACAGAAGGTAATTTAAAACATCTGATTGAAAATTTCTTAAATTATAAAAAAAATCAATGGATTTAAAATTACCTTATTCCCGCAGCTGCACCTCGTCTATCGCTTGGCAGATTCAGTCACATAGCCCGCTATGCTCCTGAATCTGCCAAGCGATATTCAAGGCACATCTGCGACTCTGGCATTAACAGATTTTATTGAGTGAGGTCTTATTGCTACAATACAAAAAATGTTAATACCCCGAAAGGCATTAACATTTTTAAGTTTTGGTTTATATATTCTTCTTTATTTGTAGTGATATAGCTATTGATTAATGCTATTTCACCATCACTTTTTTCCCGTCAATGATATATAGTCCGGGTGAAAGAGGTTCCTGACATTTCTGTCCTTGGAGGTTATATATTACCTTGGAAACTCCCTCGGAGTCGGTTAAGTCATTTATCCCGGTTGAAATATCTGCAATTGTGAATTGTATAGAATTGTTAATAGTCATTTGTTGCTGACCATTGAAAACAGCCGCCATATAAGTTCCGGGTTCAAGAGAGGATAGATTGACAGTCGCTGTAGCATTTGCAGATTCTCCTCCACTGAGATATAGAATGTTGCTATTTCCGGCTCCGACTGAGCGTCCGCCTCCTGCATTGAATATTGCAACGGTAAGAGTGTTGGCAAAATATCCTTCATCGCAGTTGACCGTAAAGCTAAATTTAACAGCCGACGGATCTGTCACAGGATTAGGAGAATCAAGGGAGAAGGCTCCAATTGAAATTGAAGTATTAGCCGGTGCCTGGGCTATCGATACCTCAACTGGTTCACTGATAGGATTTCCGCTTTCATTAACAAATAGAATGAAATATGTGCCCGGGGTCAAAGGATTATTCTGGTAAGAATGGAATGTGCCGATATAATCGGTAATATTGTCGGTAGTCTCAGGGAGCACGTCAATAGGACAATATTCCGACTGGCTTGCCTCATTCTCATTAGCATCAATGAGTATAGGAATCACTTCTCCGATATATTCTTTCGCTGTGCTGTTAACTACGGAGAACTTCAAGGGGAATTTTTGTCCGATATAGATTGTGGAGGGAGCAGTGACATTGGTCACCGTGACAGATGCTTGTTGCGGAGTTGAAATTGCAGCTGTGCCACCGCTTACTGAAGCTGTCAAACTGCCTACTTTCCCAACCTGCGCTCGCATATCCTCCCAACCGGAACCGGCATTATAGGCCGGAGTTATGGAATATTCTCCATCTGAAAGGGAAGGGAAACGGAACGAGTAACCGCTATATCCGCTAAATACAGGCATTGCCTCACTAGATACAGGCCCCGATATATATTGGTCGTAACTGCCGTCATTTGATTTAATATGCGCTCCTACTATACCTCCGGCAGGAATTTCAGTCATGCTTAGATTGAAAAAGCCGTCATTCTCCTCAACCACTGTCAGAGTTAGCGGGTTCCCTGCCGAAACGTTCTGTTGTTGCGAAGTAAGGTTGCCTGTGCAGTACATCAGATATACCGGTTTGGAATCAGCCTTTGGAGGTTGAACGCCAAGAGCAATCTGCTGGCCCGAGTTGAACCCTCCTGCGCCACCGCCGATACCTAAGCTGGCGGGATTAAGCGCAGTGAGAAGGAAATAACCGTCGCTCATGCCTCCCCAGCCCCAGTTGAAATGGAAATACCCATCCTCACTATAGCCGTCGCAAATGAACTGGTGACCACCGGCTGTGCCTTGACCCGCATAAAGTACGGGAAGCCCTTTCTCAAGGTCGGCATATATCATATCCTCCCAATCATACAGACCATAATAGTCGCGCATTGGCATCCATAGCCCTTTGTCATAATCGAAATATTCGAGAAATGATTGTCCCATTGTGATAGTGGAAGCACTGCTCTCATTCGAAGTGTAACCCATATCCACGCTTACTCCGCAGGCATACATAAGAGTTGCAACAGCCTTCTTCTGCTCATCCGTGCTCGAGTCGCCGTAGGTATTGGTCATGTTTGCCCAATCAAACGTGGTATTGCCATAATCAAAACTTAAAGTCTTATTGCCCGTTTCCCATTTGTAAGAATGTTCCCCTTTCCCTTTTTCAGGATAATTATGATATTTCATCACCTGTGCCATAGCTGTAGCAACACAACCTGTCACAGAGCGCGCCCCATTATCTAAAGGACACATATCATTATAAGGTGCGCCTTGGTTCCACCTTGTCTCGGTCAGAGGAGCGATAGGTTTCCTGGTGGGACGCGCCTTAGCTTCAACCGGGGCTTTCTTTAGTCCTTTTTGTGAATTAAGATAAGAGAGTTCACGGTTATAATAATCAAGCCAATATTCAAGACCGGGATTCCCTTTTGCCGTGAAGTCTGCATTCTCGGAATAAGCTAACAATGCGGGAGCCTCATCATTATCGGGCAGGATCATGTAACCTTCAGAAAGGGTGAAGACATAGAGGTTCCCAACTGCAGAATGAAATTTTGGCGATGCTTTAAATTTACCGGCAACTTTCCGTGAGCTGGAGGTGGCATTTAAACGTTGCAAAGCCTCTTTCGGACTTACATGCGCAGCGTATGTGGCCCCTGAAAACCCAAGGGCGGCGATGCTTGCGAGGAGTAGTGATTTTTTCATAGATATATTTTTATAATGGATATGCAGTTTTTGAAGCTTGAAGTTTAAAGAGCTTCTATTATTCACTCACATATTAATTCAACGACTCTCAGCCTTGATTTGTTCGCAATGTGCTGTGAGGGGGGAGAATAACTGATGGCGCAATGTTGTTTGAAAGTCATTTTATTATTAATTTTGTGTTCAGAATAAATCCGGTTAGAGCCAATAAAAGAGCTGTCATAATGAATGAGTTTGAAAATAAGGATATAGAAAAAAAGCGTCCCCTTGTTGAAAGCGCATTGTCCACGCTTCCCTTCACTCCCCATGCCGACCAGATGCGATTGCTTGAGAAGCTTTCTGATTTTGTGGAGAGTGGGGAACCTAACGGTGTGTTCGTTTTGAATGGATATGCCGGTACGGGTAAAACCTCCATGGTGGGTGCATTCATAAAGGCTCTTCGGGCATGCCGGAGAAAAGTGGTTGTAGTCGCGCCTACGGGACGTGCGGCGAAGGTGGCGCAATCCTTTTCAGGTCATTCTGCATCAACTATCCACAAACTGCTTTACCGTGGAAACAGTGCCGATCCGGGCAACACAACCTTCTTTTTAGCCCGGAACACTACTCCCGACACGGTTTTTATTGTTGACGAGGCCTCCATGATCTCTGATGCTCCGGATGCTTCAGGACGTTCGTTGCTTTTTCATTTGGCCCGTTATGTTTATTCCTGTCCGGGGTGCAAGATGATTCTTGTAGGCGATGAGGCACAGCTTCCGCCTGTTGGGCAATCGGGCAGCACAGCCATGCATCCTGAGCGATTGAGGGGCATGGGGCTATCTCCGGTGACACATTCCCTTGACTTGCCTGTGCGACAGGCGGCCATGAGCGGAATTATACATAATGCCACTTTCCTGCGTCAAAAACTGTTCTATCCTGATTCCGATGCACCCGATGCCCTTTTCATAAAGGATTTCCCCGATGTAGAGGCTATCTCTTCGGAAGACCTTGCTGAATCTCTTGCCACTTCCCATGCTGAGGTGGGGGAGGATGAGACTCTGATCATCACCCGTTCCAATAAGCGCGCCAACGACTTCAACCGCTCCATACGCAATATCGTGATGTATGCCGAGGAACCTCTCGAAAGAGGCGACCGGGTGGTCATTTCCAAGAATGATTATTACTGGGCAAAGCAGAATGATATGGATGGTTTCATTGCAAACGGAGAGACAGCCGAGGTGACATGGGTTGGGAAAACGGAAAAAGCTTACGGACGTTATTTCACCGATGTTGAGCTGCGGTTTGTTTCCGACGGGCGCATAATGGGGGCAAAGGCTATGTTGCGCTCGCTTGTGTGCGAAGGTCCGGCGATTCCTCGCGCTGAGATGGAGCGTTTCTATACAAGAGTGATGGATGCCTACGAAGGGGAGCTGTCAAAAAAAATAAAGGGAGCCTTGGAGGATCCCTATTATAATGCCTTGCAGATGAAATATGCCTATTGCGTCACGTGCCATAAAGCGCAGGGCGGCCAATGGAAACACGTTTACATTGATATGGGGGGCATTGCCCCGGAAGCGATGACAGGCGATTTTTACCGTTGGCTCTATACAGCCGTCACGCGTGCCACCCAGAAAGTATTCTTCATCAATCCGACGATGAAGCTGATGTGACATCATGCGTCAGTCCATATTCCGGAGCTATCTCTAAAATAAGATTCCATGCCGCATCGTGTTCGTATGGTATCTTCCCTTCGAGGATAGCCTCTTTCACCACATCCTTCAGCTCGCGAATCACAGAAGAGGGTTCGATATTGAAATAATTCATTATCTCATAGCCATCGATAGGCGATTTCCATACGCGCAGTTTGTCGGCATCGGCAATCTGGCTCATCCTTTCCCGGAGCTTGGCAAAGCCTTCGAGCTGTCGGCGCACCTTTGCCGGGTTTTTCGAAGTTATGTCGGCTTCGGCAAGCAACATCAGGTCGTCGAGATCTTCTCCGGCATCAGTGATTAGTCGCCGAACTCCTGAATCCGACACCCCCTCCTCTCCGACAGATTGCGGACGCATGTGGAGCCCCACAAGCTTCGCCACATATTTCATCTTCTCGTTGAGAGGAAGTTTCATGGCCTTGAATACCTTTGGAATCATCTTCTCGCCGATGAAATTATGATTATGGAACGTCCAACCGATCTTCTCGTCATATCGTTTAGTCTTGGGCTTCCCTATATCGTGTAGCAGGGCGGCCCATCGGAGCCATTCGTTTTCGCTGCGTTCAGCCACATTATCCACCACCTGAAGCGTATGTAAGAAATTGTCTTTGTGTCCGCGCCCCTCTTTTGTCTCCACCCCTTTTAGGGCATACAAGGAAGGGAAGATTATCTCTAACAGGCCGGCCTCATCCAGAAGGATGAACCCTTTGGATGGTTTCGGGGAACGCATAATTTTAGAGAGTTCGTCATTTATCCGTTCCTTGGTGATGATGTCTATTCGGTGACGGTTGCGTTTTATGGCCTCGAATGTTTCGGGGTAAATGTCAAAATCAAGTTGCGTGGCAAATCGGATTGCCCGCATCATCCTCAGTGGGTCGTCGGAGAATGTGATGTCCGGGTCGAGCGGAGTGCGGATGATTCTGTTGTGAAGGTCGAGTATGCCGTTGAAAGGATCCACCAGCTCCCCGAATCTATCCTTGTTGAGGGAGATCGCCATAGCGTTGATAGTGAAGTCCCGTCTCTTCTGGTCATCCTCTAAGGTGCCATCTTCCACTATAGGATTCCGGCTCTCACGGTGATATGACTCACGTCGTGCGCCCACAAATTCCAGTTCGAGGTCTCCTGATTTCACCTGAGCGGTGCCATAGTTGGCATAAACGGAGAGATGCTTGCGCCTGTTGAGACGTTCCGCCACACGTTCGGCTAATTCAATGCCGCTCCCGACAGTGACAAAATCTATGTCGGAAGATGAACGGTTAAGGAAGATATCTCTTACATATCCTCCCACCACATATACTTCGCGGCCCATCGCGTCGGCCGTCTCACCAATCTGCCGGAACACCGGCAATTTAAGATCGTCGCTTAGATTCATAATTCCTGAAGCTCCTCGGGGAACACTGTCAGATTCTCCAATCCGTTATCGCCTACACGATATGTGTTTTCAACACCTACCGCGCCTACATGGGGGATAACGAATTTAGGCTCGAGGGCAATAGTCATATTTTTTTGAAGCGGTTGATGGTTGCGTTCCATCACCACAGGCTGTTCATTCAATTCAATTCCGATGCCGTGGCCAATGAATTTGGCCTTATTTACGTGGCCCATGAAATAATCTTGGAGTCCTTCAGCTTCAGCCATCTCCACAGCCCTTTTGTAGAGAGTGGAGATTGGGGTGCCGGGAAGAGCTATCTTCTCCAGTTCTCGCAGGATTGCGCGCGAACATTCGTGAGCTTTCCTTGCTTGCTCGCTTATCGACTCAAGATACCACGTTCGAGTCATATCCGACTGATAGCCGTTAAAGCCGCCGTTCATGTCGAGCATTACCGACGTGCCGGGCTTTATGGTCTTCCCATTGGCTCCAACGGGCAGTGATGGATCCACTCCGCCTCCTCCCATCGCGAAATCGTATGGAGAAGCCACATCAGCATTCTCTCCCGAAATAACCGAACCAAGATTCAATTCCATTCTCGACCCGGCGGCACGGAGATAGCCGAGGCAACCCTCAAGCCTCAGGATTCGCTCCACCTCTATCTGCAATTCGAGATCGGTCATACCCGGTTGGAAGCAGCTTGAAACCTGTGAGTAGGCGCGCGCCTGATGCATGCCATCCTCCCTGATCTTGGCAATCTCATATTCGGTCTTGACCATGCGCGCCTGGCGCATAATCTTGGAGGCATTCTTGATCTCCCTTCCCGGGAAGAGGGATTTAAGTCTTTCTACCTCCGAATAGAGGAGGTCGTCAAATTCCAATCCCGGTTTCGAAGGGATTGGATAACCGTGTTGCTCCATCCAGGCCGGAATCACCTCCGGTTTGTGGATGTTGAACACATCCGGAGCATTTTCGGGTGCCACGCTCGGTGGAACCATAAACCATACCGGTTCGCGCTCGGGCATCACGAGCAGATAACCGCGAAACACGCACCCGGAGAGATAAAAGAGGTTGGTGGTTGACGATATGAGGAGTGCGTCGCAATCGCCCTCGGCCATTGCATTCCTCACTTTCTCAAGTCGAAGCTTAAACTCCGCTTTCATATCCGGAAGGAGAAAAGGATAAATCATAATCTGAGATTCTGTATTTTTTTGAAGAGGGTTTGCGAATTGTCGTTGTTGGTTTCCACCGACAGGATAAGCCCGATATCCATTATACCCCGAGTGTTTTCGGGCACCGATAGGGATTGCAATTCCACGCAATAGCCCGGACGGAGCGCAATCCCGGTGTCGATTGTATCAACCGATTCATATACCACATATGACCCCTTCCCAATAGGGGTGTCGGGGGGAGGGGAGAGCTTAATTGACAAAGTGTCAGACTTAACTGTTCCTTCGTCATCCTCCTGATGAATCGCCAAGTGCAGCGGTGCGGGATTGCTCAGAATGGAAAATCTCACGCTCAGAAGGAGGGAATACCTGTCGGAAGGATTATTCAGGGAGTCTTCAGGCCATGGGAAAAAGGGAATCACATTCACCGGGTCCCAGCCTTCAGCCGGGATAGGGGCATATTTGGACCATACCACATTATTCACTCTCCGGCATCCCATTAACAACAAGGATGCCGAAGCAATGAAAAGCAATATGAACCTTATGCTATGCCTCATTCTTTGGTTGCTGTGGTTTCTTCTTTTTAGGACGGTCGTTGCGCTGCTGATTCCTGTTTGATTGCTTCCCCTTCGGCTGATTCTGCTTCGGCTGGGCATTCTGATTGTTCTGGTTGCTCTGGCCGTTCCCTTTCTTCTTTTTCTTCTTGGACTTGTCGAAACGCGTAAGGCTCTCCTGCTCCACAAGGTCGATATACTCTTTCTTGGGCTTCTCCTTTCCGCTTTCCGGCTCGAGGGAGTCAACCTTTATTCCCTGTTTGTTGAGGGCTATGATCTCGAAAGCACGCGAAGCATCAATGGTCACAAGGTTGGCCGGCACGGATTTATCAGTTGAATAGGTAACCTTCCTTGCCAAAATATCCGGCTTGAAATAGAAGAAGAGGCCATCCTTTGTTTCAAGCACAGCATCCTTGGGTGGCAGCTTGCGGTGGGATTCCGAATACGCATCTATCTCGAAATTGAGGCAGCATTTCAGTTTTGCGCACTGGCCTGCCAGTTTCTGCGGATTCATCGACAGATCCTGCACGCGCGCTGCGCCCGTGCCGACAGATACGAAATGGGTCATCCAGGAGGAACAGCACAAGGGGCGACCGCAAGGGCCGATCCCTCCGATTCTCCCGGCCTCCTGACGCGCGCCGATCTGCTTCATCTCGATGCGCACCTTGAATGTGTCGGCAAGTATGCGGATAAGCTTACGGAAATCCACACGCTCATCCGCTATGTAATAGAAGATAGCTTTTCCCCCATCGCCCTGATATTCCACATCGCCGATCTTCATGTTCAGCTCGAGGTCTTCGGCTATCTTTCGGGCGCGGATCATCGTGTCGTGTTCTCGCGAGCGGGCTTCATCAAATTTCTCGAGGTCGTGAGCCGTGGCCATGCGGAACACTCTTTTCAGTTCCGCATTCTGCGCAACCCCGGCCTTCCTCATCTGACGCTTCACAAGCGGGCCCACCATCGAGACGCGGCCGATGTCATGACCCGGCGCGGCCTCTACGGCAACGATATCGTCAATCTTGAGGTCAAGGTTATTCGGATTGGAATAGAAGCCGGTGCGCGTATTCTTGAACACTACCTGCACTGCGTTGAAATCTGACGCAGAGGAGATGTCTTCAAGCCAGTTGGTAGCATATAGCTTCCCGCGTGGGCATCCTCCATCCGACAGGTTCGCCTGTTTCCTGCCTGACGCTGAATCTTTATTCTCCACTTCCATCTTTATTTAGCGAAGCTCACCGCACGGGTCTCGCGGATAACCGTGATTTTCACCTGACCCGGATAGGTGAGTTCATCCTGAATCTTCTTGGCAATCTCAGTGGAGAGCTTTTCAGTCTCCTCATCCGTAATCTTGTCTGCACCCACAATCACGCGCAATTCGCGTCCGGCCTGAATGGCGTATGTCTTGAGCACACCGGGATAAGAGAGGGCCAGCTGTTCAAGGTCGTTAAGACGTTTGATGTATGCCTCCACGATTTCACGCCGCGCACCGGGGCGTGCACCTGAGATGGCATCGCACACCTGCACTATGGGTGCAAGCAGTGAGGTCTGTTCAACCTCGTCGTGGTGAGCGCCGATAGCATTGCATATATCCGGTTTCTCCTTGAATTTCTCGGCCAGTTTCATTCCAAGCACTGCGTGCGGAAGTTCCGGCTCATCATCGGGAACTTTACCGATGTCGTGAAGCAATCCTGCACGACGGGCTTTCTTGGGATTAAGGCCTAATTCGGAAGCCATCACGGCGCAGAGGTTGGCCGTTTCGCGCGAATGCTGAAGGAGGTTCTGACCGTAAGAGGAACGGTATTTCATTTTTCCCACCATTCGTATTAGCTCAGGGTGCAGACCGTGGATTCCGAGGTCGATTGCAGTGCGTTTGCCGGTCTCGATGATCTCCTCTTCCACCTGCTTGCGCACTTTTGCCACCACCTCCTCGATGCGGGCAGGGTGGATGCGGCCATCCACCACAAGCTGATGCAGGGCAAGGCGGGCAATCTCCCTGCGGACCGGGTCAAAGCCGGAAAGCACGATGGCTTCGGGAGTGTCGTCAACGATGATTTCAATGCCTGTGGCGGCTTCGAGGGCGCGTATGTTCCGGCCTTCGCGTCCGATTATGCGACCCTTGATCTCGTCATTGTCAATATGGAAAACGGTCACTGAATTTTCAACCGCAGTTTCGGTAGCCACGCGCTGAATTGACTGGATCACGATGCGTTTAGCCTCTTTAGTGGCAGTCATCTTGGCATCATCCATGATGTCGTTGATATATCCGGCGGCGGCAGTCTTGGCTTCATCCTTCAGGCTCTCCACCAGTTTCTCCTTGGCCTCCTCAGCCGAAAGGCCAGAGATGCGTTCCAGTTCCTCAGTCACCTGACGGTGGCGATGCTCCACCTCCTCGATGCGCGATTCAAGCATAGCCTCGCGGTTATCGAGGTTATTCTTGGTGTTGTCGAGTTCATTCTTGCGACGCTGATTCTCACTGTGCATCTGATTGAGCTGGAGTTCACGCTGTTTAAGGCGCGCCTCATTGCTCTGCATTTTCTGGAGGCGCTGGTTGGCAGTGCGCTCGGCATCGCTCAGAATCTTCATCTCCTCCTCTTTGGCCTTGAGGATTCTCTTCTCCTTTATCACCTCCGCCTCGCGGTTGGCCTCCTCGATGATTGCGTTCGCACGCGAAGAGGCACTCTTCCGGCTAATATTCATGGCAATCACATATCCGGCTATTGCGGCGGCGATTGCTATTATGATCCATATAGCTGTTCCCATTTATTTTTTTCTATTATTGAGTGTTTTAATTAATATTATGGTTATTAGTTTGTTTCGGTTTAAAAGCTCAGGCATAACGCAACAATGCCGTGCCGGAATCAGCACTGCAACAAAGACCGTGAAAAAATGTGTCAGAGAAATGTTTTTGGGAAAGGGGAGACCGCCGGGGAACTCAGATTTCAATTCTGTCGAGTCTCTCTTCGCAGTCTCTTGCAAGACGCATTGCCTCCTCGTGGCGACCGAGCAGTTCCCGGTAGTAGGAAGCATATTGATAGATGATCATAGCCAAAAGCTCACGTTCATCTTTTCGTGGAAATTTCTTGCGCAGGGAGGAGAAAAGGGAGCCAATCTCCGACTCGGTGTCTCTCACAAATTCCTGTTTCAGAAAGGGGACGGTCAGCTTCACATTCTGTCCGCCTATATTTATTTCCATATTCACTTTTTCGGAATCATACATAGCCATCCGAAGTAGAATTATTCCTTAAGCATTTCAATGCAACGGTCAATGTTGCGAATAAGCCGGCCGATGAGGCGGCGTGCGTCGATAATCGTGTCAGGATCTTGTGCCAGGCGATGTGAGACAGCAAGGAAGTCTGATTCCAGCTTGGCTTTGTCTCTTTCGCGGGCGGTGTCCTCGATTGTGCGGCGCAGCACTTCGTTCTCCTCTTCAAGAATCCGGTTCCTGGCGCGCAATTCATCAACGCTTTCCTTCAAAGCGCCGATTTTCACACGCATTGATTCGAGAACCGATAGAAGGGATGGTGCCATCACTGCCAATTTTTTACAAAATTAATTAAAAAAAGCGGAAAATCCAATTTTTTTTAATACCACTGGATTCCGTTGTTGGCCGATGACCGCTTGTCATACTTGAGGTCTTTGAGGAGCGATGACTTCACTGCGATATGGAAATTGTATGACTTGTATGGCCCCACCGGCACAAAGGATGCCGTCATAGTGAAGCAGTGCAGGTCGCGCGAGATGGAACAGTTCATATAAGCCAACTTCTTCAGCTCGAAGTTATATGAAGCTGAGAATGAGAAATTCCAGTTTTTTGTGGGGCGTATGGAGCCATTGAAGGAGAGGTTCTGGTTCCAGCGGCCGTTATATTCCATCTTCTGCGGGTTGAAATCGCCGTAGCCGTAGCTCACCGAATAGTTCACCGAGAAGCTCCAGGGACAATCCCATTTGGCATAGCCATCCATGTCGTCGCCTCCTGAGCTCTCTTCCTGCCTCCCTCGGCGGCGGTCGGCCGTAGCTCGTCCTGTGAAACTGTCCTCCTCCTCGGTGTCGTTCTCCTCCTCATCGTCAAGGTCGCGGTTATTGCGGTTGTTGTTCCCATCCTTCTTGCGGCGGAAAGTATCGTTGTTGAAGGTATATGAGAAAGAGGTTCCTGCAGAAGCAAGGCGGAAAAGGCCTTTCCCTTCCTGTATGCGCAATCGGTCGGCCTTGTAAGGGCTTCCGCTTTCATTCAGTTTATAGACGTATGGATCCCACGTGGTGTTGAGGTTGAGGTTGAAATTCTTCACCAACCGCACCAGTATGTTGGCCTGAAGAGGGGAGAGCCTGAGCGAATCGGCCGCGAAGTTGTAGCTCTGGCTGAAAGAGAGGTTTTCGATAAGAGAGATCTTCTTTACCCCTGTTGAATCAGCATCGCTCTTCACTTTCATTTCAAGGTTATTGGAGAGACCCCAGGAAACAGCTCCGCTCTTTCCGCGCCCCGGCACGCCGAATATTCCGTGAGAGAAATAGGAATAATCCACGCGGCGGTTATAGCCGGCCTGATCCGTATAAACGTAATAGTCGTATGCGCCCCACATCGGGTCGCCGAAGTCGGGTTGCCAGTTGAATGATACGGTCGGAGTCATCACGTGGCGTATCATTTGCACCTTGTCGCCGAAAATTTTCAACGGTTTATAGAAACCATAAACTTTCGTATCGAAAGAGAGGGATGCGTTAAAGTCGAAAATATTGTAGAAGCCGTGGGTAGTGTCCTGAACCTCCCTTGAGGCCTGCGTGTCCCATTGGCGGCGTATCTTGCTGGTGTACATGCGGTCGTTGAGGGTGATCGAGGGGGAGAGGTTGATATATTTGAAAAGGGAGAAAGTGGCGCTCACCGGCACATAATGCTTCATTCCGTTTCTCCAGTCTTTCAGCAAGCTTTTCTGGAAAAATTCATCCTGACGGGCCGTTAGGGAGTTCTGGAATTGTCCGGAATATGAGAGCCTGATCTTCTCATACCATTTTTCTCCTCCCACAGCCTTCTTCCTCTTGAATGGGGCTAACTGGCTCATCGTTACGTTAAGGTTGGGGAACGACACGGCAAGCGTCGAGTCCTGACTTCTCTGGGCAATGTTGGCAGTGGCCGAGAAGCTCCATTTTGAGTTGGGGATACGGTAGGTGAGATTTACAGTTGAAGACTTGGTGTTCTCCGTGAAGTTGCTGTTATAGTATGAGTTGACATCATTTCGCGAATATCCGGAGGTGGCGAAGTTCACCGAAGATGAGAAGGAGAGGTTAGGATTCGCCTTCTGATCCTGCGAATGGCTCCATATCACCTGGAAGTTCTTCATCTTCATATAGTCGGGAGTTCCTTTGTCGCCCGTGATGGTCTGGAGGAAAGATATGTCGAAAGAGCCGCGGAACTTATATCGCTTCACGTATGAGGAATGTCCCGTGATACCCCACGACCCTTTGGTATAGATCTCCCCTCTCAGGGCAAGATCCACATTGTCGTTTATAGCGAAATAGTAACCTCCGTCGCGCAGATAGAATCCACGGTTGTAATCATCTCCGAACGA
Source organism: uncultured Porphyromonadaceae bacterium (assembly GCA_947178165.1). Classification (GTDB taxonomy): domain Bacteria; phylum Bacteroidota; class Bacteroidia; order Bacteroidales; family Muribaculaceae; genus Lepagella. The sequence goes on from CAMWXH010000007.1 coordinate 56,654, forward strand.
TGGGAAGATCACGCCCGATGAATATTTCTCTGAGAAGGGGAAATAACCGAAGGGGAGAGCGAGGGGGAGGGGGATCCCCATAAGCACCATATATCCGGGACCTGTGACCACATCCTTCTTCGGGCGTACCTTGGCACGCGTTAGCTGGAAATAGAAGTGAGGGTTCTCATGGTCATCGCAGGTGGTGTATCGTCCATCCTCCACATAGAAAGAGCCATCTTCCATCTTCTTGGCCTTGCCTCCGGTGAGGTAGCCATCCTGCTGCTCGGTGATTACGTCGGTGATATATCCACGTTCGGTCTTGAAGTTATACTTCATCGTTTTCGACTCATACTCACCCCCTTTATCCTTGAATACCGGATTACCGCTCATATTCCCTAATGAGTCGATCACTCCCGAGGCATAAACGGTTGAGGAATCCATCTCCATCCGTATCTGGTCGGCATTCACCTTGAATTCGGAATAATCCACCACGGAACTTCCGTAGAGGTAGGCATTGTTCTGGCTCACCAAAACGAGAGAATCCTTAGCCGAGAAATGCACCACATTGTCTATGTCCACATGGTCATATCTAATTTTGGAGAAAGAGCCGCGGGTGGTATCGATAGATTCCCGGTCGTTGATAAACTCGCGGGAGGGGATGGAATCGTTATCTGAAAAGATGGAATCTGTCTGAGAGTCAATGAATAGGGTTTCGCCATCGGGGGCAGTAAAGAATTCGGAAGAGAGCGTGTCGAAACCCAACGCCGAGTTTTCGGCATTGTAATCAAGGGTGGTTTCCTCCTGTTGCGACAGGGAGACCTCCGATTGAGAATATGCTATCCCGAAAAGGATCAGGGCGGCAATATAGAATAGAAGGCGTCTCAAGACTTTGGTCAATTTCCTGCAAAGTTAGTCATTATTGCAGAATTGCACAACTAAAGATTGTTAAAAAGGGAGGAGGACGCTTTGTAGTTAAATAATAAGACGGGAGAACAGGAGAAACAGGGGAATAATGATCTCCTGTTTATCCTGTTCTCTTGTCTTAAAAAATTCCTAAAAAACTGCTTAAAAATCTTCTGTTTTAAAAACATTCTACTGTCTTTACGCGAAAGCTCGGAGACTCACGCAACGGGGTGGCTTTAGCCTCCAACCTCTTACTTATGACGTCCGAATAGTTTCTTCATCATGTCGTCAGACAGCCCCAAAGACTTTGCAAGTGAGGAAAGCTCATTAAGTGTATCTTCTCGACCTTTCTCCATCCCTTTCGTTAATCCTTTTGTCATGCCTCTGTCATAACCGATGCCTATACCTTTTTCGAGACTGCGTCGTTCTGCAAACCGGATTGCGCTCTGACTGTCAAGCTCCTTGAGGTATGACTGCGAATAGG